>JAKABK010000053.1 GCA_021796905.1 Actinomycetes bacterium | reverse complement strand
CTGTTCATCTCGGAGAACACCGTGAAGAACCACGTCCGCAACATCTTGGAGAAGCTGCACCTCCACTCGCGCATGGCGGCGGTGATGTACGCCGTCTCCCACCGGCTGCTCGAAGCGCCCCGCCCGGACGTCCCCTGACCGGAGCGCCCTACCGGGCCGCCGGTACGATGGGGACATGAGCATCTTCGCCAAGGTCCTGCGAGCCGGTGAGGGCAAGAAGGTGCGAGCGCTGCAGTCCCTGGTACCTGACATCAACGCCTTGGAGCCGGAGATGGCCGCCCTCGACGACGAGGCCCTGGCCCACAAGACGGTCGAGCTGCGGGAGCGCATCGAGCGTGGAGCAGAGCTCCACGACCTGCTGATCGAGGCGTTCGCGGTGGTCCGGGAGGCCGCCGGGCGCACCATCGGCCAGCGGCACTTCGACGTGCAGTTGATGGGTGGCGCCGCCCTCCACTTCGGTTGGATCGCCGAGATGAAGACCGGGGAGGGCAAGACGCTCGTCTCGACGCTGCCGGTCTACCTGAACGCCCTGGCCGGACAGGGCGTGCACGTGGTCACCGTCAACGACTACCTCGCCCGGCGCGACGCCGAGTGGATGGGCGGGGTCCACTCCTTCCTCGGGATATCGGTGGGACGGGTCAGTGCCGACATGGGCGACTTCGAGGACAAGAAGTCGGCCTACGCCGCCGACGTCACCTACGGGACCAACACCGAGCTCGGCTTCGACTACCTGCGCGACAACATGGCCCGATCGCTAGATCACATGGTCCAACGCGGGCACCATTACGCGATCATCGACGAGGTCGACTCGATCCTGATCGACGAGGCCCGCACCCCGCTCATCATCTCCGGCCCGAGCGACGACACCGCCCGCCTCTACTACCAGTTCGCCGGGGTCGCCCGCGGGTTGGTGGCGGAGCGGGACTACGAGGTCGACGAGGAGAAGCGGACCGTCGCCCCCACCGAGGAGGGGATATCGAGGGTGGAGAAGGCGCTCGGGATCGACAACCTCTACGACCTCACCTCCGCCAACTACGTCCACCAGCTCACCAAGGCCCTCCAGGCCAAGGAGCTCTACAAGCGCGACAAGGACTACATCGTCGCCGACGGCGAGGTGAAGATCGTCGACGAGTTCACCGGGCGGGTGCTCGAGGGGCGGCGCTGGTCCGACGGGCTCCACCAGGCGGTGGAGGCCAAGGAGCGGGTGGCGATCAAGGAGGAGAACCACACCTGGGCGACGGTCACCCTCCAGAACTACTTCCGGATGTACGACAAGCTCGCCGGGATGACCGGCACCGCCGAGACCGAGGCCGCCGAGTTCGCCAGCACCTACGGCTTGAGCGTCGTGCCGATACCGACCAACAAGCCGATGATCCGCGACGACCGGCCCGACCTGATCTACAAGTCGGAGGCCAGCAAGTTCGCTGCGGTGGTCGACGACATCGCCGAGCGTCACGCCAAGGGTCAGCCGGTCCTCGTGGGCACCGCATCGGTGGAGAAGTCCGAGGTGCTCTCCGAGCTGCTCACCAGGCGGGGGATCCCCCACGACGTGCTCAACGCCAAGCAGCACACCCGGGAGGCGCTGGTCGTCGCCCAGGGAGGGCGGCTCGGGGCGGTCACGGTGGCCACCAACATGGCCGGTCGGGGTGTCGACATCGTCCTCGGGGGCAACCCCGAAGGGCTCGCCGCCCAGGAGATCGCGGCCAGCGGTCTCGACCCCGAGAGCGACGAGGGCCGGGCCCGCTACCAGGAGCTGGTCGACAAGTTCACCGAGGAGTGCAGAGCGGAGGGGGAACGGGTCCGGGAGCTGGGCGGGCTCTACGTGCTCGGCTCGGAACGTCACGAGAGCCGCCGGATCGACAACCAGCTGCGTGGCCGGTCGGGCAGGCAGGGCGACCCGGGAGAGAGCCGGTTCTTCCTGTCGGTGGAGGACGAGCTGATGCGGCTGTTCGCCACCGGAGCGATGAGCTGGGTGATGAACCGGGCGCTGCCCGACGACGTGCCGATCGACTCCAAGCTCGTTACCAAGTCGATCGAGCGGGCCCAGAACACCGTCGAGGCCCGCAACGCGGAGATCCGCAAGGACGTGCTCAAGTACGACGAGGTGATGAACGAGCAGCGGAAGGTGATCTACGCCCGGCGCATGCAGATCCTCGAGGGGGAGGACCTGCGGGCCCGGACCATCGACGTGGTCTCCTCCGCTCTCGACAGCATCGTCGCCGCGCACTGCGCCGAGGACTTCGAGGAGGACTGGGACCTGGACGGACTGCTCGCCGAGGCCCGCCAGTACTACCCGACGGCGCTCGGGGTCGAGGACATCTCGGGGCTGCGCAGCTCCGACGCGATCTACGAGAAGCTGGCCGGGGAGGCGATCGCCTACTACGAGCAGCGCGAGGCGGGCATGCCGGCGCCCCCCGACGGTGAGCCCGCCGACACCATGCGCGAGCTCGAGCGCGAGGTGATGCTCCAGCTCATCGACCAGAAATGGCGGACCCACCTCTCGGAGATGGACTACCTGCGCGAGGGGATCAACCTGCGGGCGATGGGCCAGCAGGACCCGCTCGTCGCCTGGCAGCGCGACGGCTACGAGATGTTCGGCCAGCTGATGTCGAGCATCGACGACGATTACGTGAAGATCGTCATGCACGCCCAGGTGCAGGTCCTGCCGGCCCCGGTCCAGGACACCGCCGACCTGTCCAACGCCGTCTACGTCGGCCCGGAGGACCCGGTCCAGGGGGTGTCGGGGATAGAGCGGGCGGCGCTCGCCGGTCCCGCTCCGGGCGAGGAGGTGTCATTCGCCACCGAGGCGGACGTCGCTGCCGCCCGAGCGGCGGTCGCCACGCGAAACGAGCCGGTCGTCGCCGACGAGGTCTGGGACCGGGTCGGGCGCAACGACGCCTGCCCGTGCGGGAGCGGCAAGAAGTTCAAGTTCTGCCACGGCCGGTGACGAACGATCTCCTCGACGAGGTCCGCCGGTCCAGGAAACGCCTGGAGGAGGCGGCCGGTTACCTCGACCTGGTGCGCTTGCGGGCAAGGCGCGCCGAACTGGAGGTGGAGGTGTCGCGCCCCGATCTGTGGGACGACACCGCCGCCGGCCAGCGGGTCAGTCGCGAGTACGGCCAGGTGAACGCGGACGTCGAGCTGCTCGACCGTCTGGAGGCGCAGCTCGGTGACGCCGAGGCGCTGGTCGAGCTGTCCGGCGACGCCGACCCCGCAGAGCTCGCCGAGCTGCAGGCGGAGGCTTCCGAGCTGCTCGAGCGTCTCGGGGCGGAGCTGGACGGACTGGAGCTGCGGTCGCTGTTCACCGGCGAGCACGACGAGGCCGACGCGGTCTGCGAGATCCACGCCAAGGACGGCGGGACCGACGCCCAGGACTGGGCGGAGATGATGCTGCGCATGTACCAGCGTTGGGCCGATCGGCGGGGTTTCGAGATGGAGCTGGACGAGCTGAGCGCCGGTCAGGAGGCCGGGATCCTCTCCGCGACGTTCATCATCCGGGGGCGTTACGCCAACGGGCTGCTCGCCTCGGAGCGCGGCGTGCACCGCCTGGTGCGGATCTCCCCGTTCGACTCCCAGGCCCGCCGCCAGACGAGCTTCGCCACCTTCGGGGCAGTGCCGTTCCTCGAGGAGTCCGGTGAGGTCGAGATCGACGAGAAGGACCTGCGGATCGACACCTACCGCTCCCAGGGCGCCGGCGGCCAGCACGTCAACGTGACCGACTCGGCGGTGCGGATCACCCACCTGCCGACCGGGGTGGTGGTAGCGGTCCAGAACGAGCGCAGCCAGTTCCAGAACAAGGCGAAGGCGATGCAGATCCTCGCCGCGCGGCTCGGGGAGCGGGCCAGGCAGGAGCGGGCGGCGGAGATGGAGGCCCTCGCCGGCCCGAAGAGCATGATCGGGTGGGGGTCCCAGATCCGTTCCTACGTGCTCGCCCCCTACCAGCAGGTCAAGGACCACCGCAGCGACTACGAGACCGGCAACGTCCAGGCGGTCCTCGACGGTGACCTCGACGGGTTCATGGAGGCCTACCTGCGCTGGCGGCGGGCGGGGGGCGAGGTCGGCGACCGGTCCGTCGCCCCGGAGCCGGGTAGCCGGGCCGGGTAGCCGAGCGGCGGGAGGCTTCCCCCCGCCGTTCGCGCACGCTAACCTCCCTGCGGGGTGCGCGGGCGGTGCGCCTCCATGCCGCCATGATCAGACTCGAGCACGTCACCAAGGCCTACAAAGGCACAACCGTCGCCCTCCGGGATGTCAGCGTCGACATCCAGAAGGGCGAGCTGGTCTTCCTCGTCGGCCCGTCGGGGTCGGGCAAGTCCACGTTCCTGCGTCTGGTCACCAAGGAGGAGGTCGCCGACGAGGGGCAGGTGTGGGTGGCCGGCAAGGAGGTCGGGTCCCTGTCGCCCTACAAGGTCCCCTACCTGCGCCGCAACATCGGCTGCGTGTTCCAGGACTTCCGGTTGCTGCCGACCAAGACCGTCTACGAGAACGTCGCGTTCGCCCTGGAGGTGATCGGCCGTCCCCGCCACGTGGTGCGCTCCCAGGTCCCCCAGATCCTCGACCTCGTGGGGCTCGGGAAGAAGCTGCGCAGCCTACCGGGCGAGCTGTCCGGCGGTGAGCAGCAGCGGGTGGCGATCGCCAGGGCGTTCGTCAACCGTCCGCTGATCCTCCTCGCCGACGAGCCGACCGGCAACCTCGACCCGAGCACCACCGCAGGGATCATGCGCCTCCTCGACCGGATCAACAAGACCGGCACCACGGTGGTGATGGCCACCCACGACAACACCATCGTCGACTCGATGCGCCGGCGGGTGATCGAGCTCGACCGGGGCACGGTGGTACGCGACCAGGAGCGGGGCATCTACGGGGTGGGGGCCTGAGGTGTCCTCCGGCTACCTGATCCGCGAGACCGGCGGCAACCTGCGGCGCAACCTGGCGATGACGGTGGCCGCGGTGATCACCATGTTCGTGTCGCTCGCCGCGGCGGGCGGGGTGCTCATCATGCGCCAGGCGATACACGAGCAGGCCGTGCAGTGGCGCGGGGGGGTGCAGGTCGCGATCTTCTTGAACCCGTCGGTCAGCCCGAGCGAGGTGAAGGCGGTCGGCAAGCTGCTCGCCGAGGACCGGGCGTCGGGTACCGGGGCCGTCGGGGCCGGGGCCGGGCTGGTGAAGAAATACTTCTACGTCGACAAGACCGAGGCCTACCACGAGTTCAAGATCATCTTCGGTGGCGACCCGCAGCTGGTGCGGGTGATGTCGCCCGCGCAGATGCCCCCCTCCTACCGGGTCGTGCCCCGCTCGCCGAGCGACGTCACCACCGTCGGCGACCAGTTCCGGGGTCAGCCCGGGGTGTTCCGGGTCGCATACGCAGCCCAGGCGATCCAGTCGCTCGAGAACCGTTTCCGGACCCTCTCGGAGATCGCGGTGATCCTGGCTGTCGGGGTGATGATCGGTGCGGTCGCGCTGATCGTCAACACCATCCAGCTGGCGATCTTCGCGCGACGCCGGGAGGTGGCGGTGATGAAGCTCGTCGGGGCGACCAACTGGTTCATCCGGGTCCCGTTCATGCTCGAGGGCTTGGTGGACGGGGTGCTCGGTGCGCTGCTCGCCTTCCTGCCGATCTACTTCGCGCGCCGGTCGATCGCGTCGTTCGTCGGGAGCGAGTCGCTCGCGCCGCAACGGCTGTACGTGCCGGCCCACGACGCGATCGTCACCGGGCTGGTGATGCTCCTCGTCGGGGCGGCGGTCGGGGCGATCGGTTCGGCGTTCGCCGTCCGTCGCTTCCTGCGGGTCTGACCGTCGAGATCCCCGCGCTGGTCCTGCGACGACCAGGGACCAGCCCGGCGCGGAGGGCGACGTCGGTGACCGACCCGGCCAGCGCGTCGGGGGCGTCGTGGGGGAGGAGATGGCCGACCCCGGGGACCACGACCAGCTTCGCCCCGGGGATCGCGGCGGCGAGCCGGGTGGACTCGGCAGGGGTGACGACCCGGTCGGTGGACCCGGTGACCACGTCGACGGGGCAGTCGAGGTCGGCGAGGGCGTCGAGGAGCCCGTCGGTCCGGGCGACGAGGGCCCGCTGCTCGACGGCGAAGCTGCGCCACACCGGTGTCCGGGGTGCTCCGAGGTCACCCGGCCCCGACCGCTGCGGGTACACGAGTGCCTCGAGCGCCTGGCTGCGGGCCCGGGGGAGACGGTCCCGGAGGCGACGGCGGACGGCGCCGACCGCCAGCGCCCGGGCGGCGCCGCCGAGAGCGGCAGCGGCGACCAGCTCACCGACCGGCCGGATCGCCAGGGCCCGATCGAGCCCGGTGGGTGCCGCCGCGCCGACCGAGGCGGCGAGCACCAGGCCGGCGACTCGCGCAGGGGCGATCTGTGCGACCCGTAGTGCCACCCCTCCTCCCCAGCTGTGACCGACGAGCAGCGCCTCGGGGACGCCGGCGGCGTCGAGGTGGGAGACGACGGCGGCGGCGTTGGCGTCGAAGTCGCCGGCGCTGCCACCGGTGCGTCCGTAGCCGGGGCGGTCCGGGGCCAGCACCCGGAAGCTCCCGGTGAGACGGTCGAGCACCTCCGACCAGTCGGCGGACGTGCCGGGCTGGCCGTGGAGCAGCACCACCGCCGGTCCGCTGCCCCGGTCGACGCCGGCGAGCCTCGGGGGTCGCCGACCCGCCGGTGGGACCGGGTTCAGGCTGGGCCCTCCTCCGGGGATCCCCCGCCGGGCGGGGCCGGGGGCTCGTCGGCGTTGACCAGGTGGGTGGCGGCCGACTCGAAGTAGGTGACCATCTGCGAGCGTTCCATCGGACCGAGATCCGAGGCGGACAGGGCGTCGAGCATGTGGGCGACCCACGCGTCGCGCTCCGCCCGTCCGATCACGAAACGGTCGTGGCGCATCCGGAGGCGGGGGTGGCCGCGGCTCTCGCTGTAGGTGGTGGGCCCCCCGAAGAACTGGACCAGGAAGTCCCTGAGGTGCTGCCGGGCCGCCTCGAAGCCGGGCTCGTCGGCGGGGTACAGGCGAGCGAGGCGCGGGTCGCCGCGTACCCCGGTGTAGAAACGCCGGGTGAGGTCCTCGAAGAAGGCGTCCCCGCCGACCCGCTGGTAGAGCGTGGATGCAGCCACCCCGCCAGGATGCCGCACCCGACGGTGATCGCGCGGCCCCGCCGGCTCCGCCGGCTCCGGTACCCGCCGGGGTCGGAACCCCGCCGGCTCCGCCGGCCTCTCCGGTCCCTCGGCGGGGTCGTGGCTGGATCGGCCGGACCGGCGCTGCGGGTCCCGGGAGCGCCCCGGGTTGCGCTACGCATTGCAGATGCCGATCGTCCCGATGGTCTCACCCCCCGACCCTGCCCCCGAAGCCGCCGACTGGTACCTGGTGCGCAGCGGGGAGGTCCTCGTCGTCGTCGACGACGCCCCGGGGGTGGCGCGCACCGAGGAGGCGGTCGGCGTCGGATGGCCGGCGGTGATGCCGGACGAGCTGTCCCAGCGGACCGACACCGACCCGGTGCTGCTCGGGATCGCCGAGGGTCGGTTGTGCTGGGCGCAGGGGATCACGACCGGCTCCCCGGCACCGCCGGGCACCAGATGGGCCCCGCTCCGGGCGCTCGGGGCGGTGCTCGGCGAGAGCGAGTGGAGCGTCGCCGGGCGGGCGGTGCAGCTGGTGGAATGGCGCCGCACTTCGGCTTTCTGCGGGCGGTGCTCGACCGCGACGATCGCCGAGCCGGCCGAGCGGGTCGTTCGCTGCCCGGCCTGCGGCTTGTCCGCCTATCCCCGGCTGGCGCCGGCGGTGATCGTCGCCGTGGAGCGGGACGACGAGCTGCTCCTGGCCCGCAACGCATCGTTCCAGGGTCGGACCTTCTCGACCCTCGCCGGTTTCGTCGAGCCGGGCGAGACCCTCGAGGAGGCGGTCCGCCGGGAGGTGGGCGAGGAGGTAGGTGTCGAGCTCGGTGCGATCCGCTACTTCGGCAGCCAGCCCTGGCCGTTCCCCCACTCGCTGATGGTCGGTTTCCGGGCCCGGTGGGCGGCCGGCGAACCGGTGCCCGACGGGGTCGAGATCGCCGAGGCGGCATGGTTCGGTGTCGGGAACCTGCCGGAGCTGCCGCCGGCGCTCAGCATCGCCCGCCGGATGATCGACGCCTGGTGCGGCGAGCACGCCGGGGGCGGGGAGCGGAGGAGGCCCGGGCGGTGACGCCGGCGCTGACGTCCCGGAGCCCGGTGGCGGCGGCTGTCGGGTTGTCGCTGCTGCTCGGCAGCTGCGGCGGGCCCGCGGGCCCGATCCCGGCGGCGCGCAGCGCCTTCCTGCAGGCGGTGCACGCCGAGGTGCCGCAGGCGAACGCCTACCGCAGCGACGTGGCCCTGGTGCGCCTCGGGGAGGCGGCCTGCGCCGAGCTCTCCTCGGGTGAGCCTTTCGCCGGCGTGGTCGAGCAGCTCGGGTCGTCCGGGATGCCGAGCCAGGACCTCGCCTCGGTGGTCGCCGCCGCGGCTGACGATCTCTGCCCTGCCTACCGGCGGCAGGCGGGCCAGCAGTGACCCCGAGAGGTTGGAGGGCGTGAAGCTCGTTCAGTTGGTGAAGCTGTCCTCGCCGGTACCGGTGCTGTAGCCGCTGTCGCTGACGGTGGCCAGGGCG
>JAKABK010000052.1 GCA_021796905.1 Actinomycetes bacterium | reverse complement strand
TCTCCACCGTCGCCCGCTCCACCAGACGGCGTCGACTGCAACAGCTCACGACGCTCCTCCTGCCCCGACCGGCGCGGGGCCTGCTAGCGGTCGCCGCCGGGCTCTGCACCGTCGCCCACCCGGTGGCCGCGGCGGCTGTCGTCGCCGGTCCGCACGCCGCCATCGCGGCCCACCACCGGCCGGCCGCGGGCCCCGAGGCCCGAACGCCGGGCGCGTCACCGCCAGCTGCCACCGGCGCCCCTGGCCCCACACCCTCGTCCGGCGCGCCGGCCCCTCCCCCCGTGCTGTCCCCCGCAGGTCCGCTCCGGCCGCCGGCCCCTTCGATCGTCTCCGGCCCGGCGGGCGCCGGGCGGCCGCGCCGTTCACGGCGGCCCCGCCAGCCGCGCCCGGAGTGGACCGTCAGGGCCGGTCAGAGCTTCTGGAGCATCGCCGAGAGCGTGGTCTGCTCCCAGACGGTCCCCCGGAGCGGACCGGCGGCGGCCGGCGGGGCAGGCACCACGGTGCCGGGCCGGCGGCCACCCGACCCCGTCGTCGTCGCCCGGTACTGGGCGGAGCTGGTGGCCGCCAACCTCGACCGGCTGCCCGTCCCCGGCGACCCGGACATCCTCTACGTCGGCGACCGGCTGCGGCTGCCTCCGCTCCACTGACCGGACGGGCCGAGCAGGTGCAGGGTCACCTCGCTCGCCAGCAGCCGACCCCTCCGGGTCAGGCGCAACCGGGGTCCCCGGTGGGCCGTCAGCGGGTCGGCGCCGGCCGCGAACAGCTCCACCAGGCCGAGCCCTACGAGCATCTCCAGCTCTCGCTCGGCGCCGTCGGGCAGATCGGCGAGCGCGACCCCCGAGACCGTGCGCACCGCCAGCTCGAGCGCCTCGGTCGCCCGCTGGTCCGCTCCGAGGATCTCCGCCCCCCCGACCGGGCCGGTCCCCTCCGCCATGCAGCGCAGGTAGCGTTCCGGGGTCCGCACGTTCCACCACCGCCTCGCCGTGGCGTCCGGGCGGACCTCGTGGGAGTGCGCGGCGCAACCGAAGCCCCGGTACTCACCCTGCGCCCAGTACAGCTGGTTGTGACGGCAGGCGGCACCCGGTCGGGCCCAGTTGGAGATCTCGTACCACGAGTACCCGGCCGCTTCGAGGGTCTCGTCGAGCAGTTCGTACTCGTCCGCCTGGTTGTCCGCTTCGGGATGACGGGCCGGGTCCGCGCCGAGGGGGGTCCCCGGCTCGGCGATCAGCCCGTAGCCGCTCACGTGCGCCGGCGGCGGGTCGAGGGCGAGCACCGACTGCACGCTCCGATCCCAGTCCTCGATGCTCTCGCCGACCGCTCCGAAGATCAGGTCGACGCTGTAGGAACCTCCGAGCCCGGCCTCGGCCGCCGCCTCGACCGCCCGGGGCACCGCCTCGGGTGAGTGCCGGCGGCCGAGCGAGGCCAGTACCGCCGGCACCATCGACTGCACCCCGAACGAGACCCTGGTCACTCCCGCCCTCCTCCAGGCGGCGAGGCGGTCCGCGTCGGCGTCCTCGGGGTTGCACTCGACGCTCACCTCGGCTCCGGCTGCTCGTGGCACCACCTCGAGGATGGACGTCAACTGCTCGGCGGTCAGCCGCGATGGTGTGCCCCCGCCGAAGAAGACCGAGGTCGCGACGGGAAGACCGGCGTCGACCGCTGCGCCGATCTCCCTCCTGACGGCCGCGACGTACTCGTCGGCGAGCCCGGAGCGGTCGTCCCAGGTCGCGAACGCGCAGTAGTCGCATCGATGCGCGCAGAAGGGGACATGGACATACACCCCGAAGGCCCGAGGCGACTCGGGGGCACCGGGCCCCTGTCCCGACGGACCGGTGCCGGTGGGCGCCCGCAGCGCTACGGAGGGGGTTGGCGCCGTGGCGGTCAGCCGGGCTGGCGGGTCCCCGCCCGCCGGCCCCTCTCGGCCGGTCGGCGCAGGTCCGGCGCGTCGAGCCGGCGCCGGACCTCCTCGACCGGGACGTCGAACAGCGCTGCGAGGACCCAGAGGTCCTCCCGCCGGACGGTGAGGACCCGACCGTTGAAGTCCTGGCGCTGGACCTGGACGGTGGAGAGGTAACGCCCCAGCATCTCCCCCTCGGCCCGCCCGAGGATCTCCGGTCCGAGCTGCTCGATCCGGGTGAGGTCGATGGTGAGCCCACCCCCGCTGTCGCCGTCGTCGGGACCCGGCGCGGAACCCTCCCCCGGCTCGGAGGTCGGGTCCCTCGGGAGGAGCTGGTCGACCGGCACGTGGTAGAAGCGGGCGAGGCGCTGCAGGCGGGGCACGGATATCGCCCTCTCCCCGCGCTCGTAGGCCCCGAGGACAGACGCCTTGAACTCCTCCCCCGAGAGGCCCTCGACCGCTTGCAGGGACAGGCGCTGCTGCTGCCTGACCGTCCGCAGACGCTCACCCACTCTCTGTGTGTAACTGCTCTCGAGGATCTCGGACACGCTGGCCTCCCGACGCAGGGCCAGGATCGTAGCGAGCGCCGCAGGCGAGCGCTACGACTCCCCCGGTTCCGGACCCGCCGACGGCGAGCCGTGACCACCGCGGGCCCCGCGACCCGCCGGCGAGACCAGCCCCGAGCGGAGGGCGACTAGGAGGGTGCCGGCGACGACCGCCGCGGTCTCGGTGCGCAGGACCGTGGTCCCGAGCCCGACGGTCGCCGGCGCCGCTTCGCGCTCCGCCCCGCCCCAACCGCCCTCGGGTCCGACGAGCACCGTAGGGTGCTCGAGGGTGGGCGCCGGGCCACCCGGTTCGGCGAGCGCGACCGACCCCCACCGAAGGGGTGCGCGAGGCCCAGCGCAGCGCTGGTCGGGCGGGCATCCGCCGAGCACCTCGGCGAGGGTCCTCGGAGCTGCGACCTCGGGCAGCCACAACCGCCGGCTCTGCATCGCCGCGGACCGGGCGATCGCCGTCCACCGAGCGACCCGCCGCCCGGCACGGTCACCCTCCGGGCGCACCACGCCGAGCTCGGTGAGCAGCGGGACGATCCGTTCCACCCCGACCTCGGTCAGCTTCTGGACCGCCCAGTCGGCGCGATCGCCCTTGGGCACGGCGAACCCGACCGTCACCGACGGCCGGGGGGGGTCCTCGAAGACCGGATCGCCATCGGCCTCGAGGCGACCGTCACCGCCCAACCGGCAGGCCCGCCACCCGCCGCGACCGTCGGATGTCCCGACGACCTCCCCGGGCCGCAACCGCAGGACCCGGAGCAGGTGCTGGGCGTCATCCTCGCCCAACGCCGGCGAGGAGAGGTCAGCGACGAACACGTGGGCCGCGGCGGACCTCCGCGCTGCGGTCCCGGCCGGCACCTCCCCGGGCACGCTCCCCCTACTTGAACGCGCCGCGGATCTTGGAGAGGAGCCCGGCGTCGGCATCGGCGACGACCTCGCCCCGCTCCGCCGCCAGCGCCCTGAGCAGGTCCTCCTGCGCCTTGTTCAACCCGGTCGGGGTGTCGACCGCGACGTCGACGACCAGGTCACCGCGACCGCGGCCCTGGAGGTGCGGCACCCCTTTGCCCCGCAGGCGGATCTCCCTCCCGCCCTGGGTCCCGGGGGGGATGGTCAGCTCCTCCTGTCCGTCGAGGGTGTCGAGGATCAGTTGGGTACCGAGGGCCGCCTGGGTCATCGACACGTGCACCGTCGTACGCAGGTCGGCGCCCTGCCTGGTGATACGCGGATGAGGTCTCACCCTCAAGTGGACGTAGAGGTCTCCGGGTGGACCTCCGCGGACCCCTCCGGCGCCGCGACCGGTGAGCCGCAAGGTCGAGCCTTCGTCGACCCCGGCAGGCACGTCGACCACGAAGCTCTGCTCGACGGTGCGCCGACCGTCGCCCCGGCAGTCGGGGCAGGGAGAGCTGATCTCCTCTCCCGTCCCGCCGCAACGGGAGCACGGCGAAGCGGTGACCATCTGACCGAGGATCGACTGTCGCACCTGGCGCACCTCCCCGGCGCCCCTGCAAACCGAGCAGGTCGTCGGGGTCGTGCCAGGTCGGGCGCCCGATCCGTTGCAGGTGGAGCAGGCGCTCGGGAGCCGCACGTTGATCTGCTCCTCGCCCCCGAAGATCGCCACGGCGAAGTCGAGCTCGAGCACCGCCTCGACGTCTTCCCCGCGGCGAGGGCCCCGCCGCGCAGCGCTCGCCGAGGTGAACCCGCCCCCGGAGCCGAAGAAGGCGTCGAAGAGGTCCCCGAACCCGTTGCCCGCCCCGAAGCCGAAGGGGTCGGCGGCGCCCTGGCGGGGCCCGCCCGCTCCGAACATGTCGTACTGTCGCCGCCGCTCGGGGTCGCGAAGGGTCTCGTAGGCCAGGTTGACGAGCTTGAAACGCTCCTCGTTGGCCGGGTCGCCCTGGTTGGCGTCGGGGTGCAGCTCCCGGGCCAGGCGGAGGTAGGCCCGCTTGATCTCGGGCTCGGTGGCGTTACGGGACACCCCGAGCACTTGGTAGTAGTCGTCGGCGGCTGCCACGGTGGGAGAAGGTTACCCGGCAGATCGGGGATGCCTGCTGCGCCGTCGGGCGCTTCAGCACCGGCCGGGACACCTCCGGCCGGTGAGGTGGGGCTCGGCCCGCCGCCCGCCATGGCAGCGGAGAGCGGTCAGATCAGACCCCCTCGCTGAGCGCCCGACCGAGCCGTTCGCTCACCAAGCCGACGGCCGCCAACGCCTGGTCGTAGTGCATCCGGGTGGGGCCGAGGATGGCGATCGTGCCCCTCTCACCCTCGACGTCGTAGGGGGCGACCACGAGCGAGCAGTCGGCGAGCGACTGGAGCCCGTGCTCCGCACCGATCGCCACCGACAGCCCGCGATCGAGCACGTCGCGCAGCAAGGTGACCAGCACGTACTGCTGCTCCATGATGTCGAGGACTTGGCGGATGGTGCCGACGGCGTCGAAAGCAGCGGCCATCCGCGCCGCTCCCCCCACATAGACCTGGTCCCCGCCGGTCGGGGTCACCGAGCACAGGGCCTCGTGGGCCCGGGACACCAGGTCGTCGACGCCGGCGTCGCCGGTCGGCGACGCCGGGGGCATGGCTCCCCACACCCGGCCGGTGAGGGTGGCCCCCAGGTGGGCCGACGCCGCCGCGACCGCCACGTCGCTGACCGCCGCATCGGCCCCCAGGTCGAGGTTGCGCTTCTCGATGCTGCCGTTGGAGAGCACCGCTACGACCATCACCACCCTCGGCGAGAGGGACACGAGCTGGACCGATCTGACGACGAGCGCCTCGGCGTTGGGTGCGGTGACCACCGCGGCGTAGTCGGTGAGCCCGGACAGGAGACGACTGGTGTCTCCGAGCATCCGCTCCAGCTCCCCGTGGGCACGGGCGAAGAAGTCCCTCACCTGCTGGGTCCGGACCTCGTCGAGGCTCCCGGGGGTGGTGAGCGAGTCGACGAAGAACCGGTAGCCCATATCGGTCGGGACCCGCCCGGCGCTGGTGTGGGGCTGGGTGAGGTACCCGTCCTTCTCGAGCTGGTTCATCTCGTTGCGCACCGTCGCCGGCGACACCCCGAGGTGGGCACGGCTGGCGACGTGGGAGGACCCGACCGGCTGGGCGGTCTGGATGTACTCCTCCACCACTGCCCGGAGGATCGCTGCCTTTCGATCTTCCAGCATTCCAAGCACCATGATACCGGCCGCGACCCACCGGGACGGTGATTGACTCCGATGCGTGAGCCCCCCGAGCTTCGGGTATGGGCTCGGGGCACGGCGCGCCCGCGTCGGCGGCGAGCGGGCCACGAACGCCGCAGCACCAGATCGAGGAGCAGCCGATGAGCCCCACCAACCGTCCTGTCCACTCGGCCGGCACCTTCGAGATCGCCGGCGTCCGGGTCCACCGCCTCGGCTACGGGGCGATGCGGCTCACCGGCAGGGGGATCTGGGGCGAACCGGAGGACCGGGGGGTGGCCAAGTCGGTGCTCCGGCGCGCCATCGAGCTCGGGGTCGACTTCATCGACACCGCCGACTCCTACGGTCCCTACGTGAGCGAGGACCTGATCCGCGAGGCCCTCCACCCCTACCCGGAGGGTCTGGTGATCGCCACCAAGGCCGGCCTCACCCGTACCGGTCCGGACCAGTGGCATCCCGTCGGGCGTCCCGAGTACCTCCGGCAGGAGGCAGAGATGAGCCTACGGAGGCTCGGCGTCGAGCGCATCGACCTGTTCCAGCTCCACCGCATCGACCCCGAGGTGCCCGCCGACGAGCAGTTCGGTCTCCTGCGGGATCTCCTCGACGAGGGCAAGGTCGGCGCCGTGGGCCTCTCCGAGGTGTCCGTCGAGGAGATCGAGGCCGCCCGCGAGGTCGTCCCGGTGGTCACGGTGCAGAACCTCTACAACCTGGCCAACCGCCAGTCGGAGGACGTCGTCGACTTCTGCGAACAGCAGGGCATCGGCTTCATCCCGTGGTTCCCGATCGCCGCCGGCGAGCTCGCCCGCCCCGGCGGCCCGGTCGACGAGATCGTCGAGGAGTCGGGGGCGACGCCGTCGCAGGTCGCCCTGGCCTGGCTCCTCGCCCGCTCGCCGGTAATGCTGCCCATCCCGGGCACGTCGTCGGTCGGCCACCTCGAGGAGAACTGCGCCGCGGCCGAGGTGCAGCTCACCCCGGAGCAGGTGGGCTCACTCACCGCCGGCCGCTGACCACCGGGCCCGCCCACTCACCGCCGGCCGCTGACCGCCGGCCGCTGACCACCGGCGGCCGCCCCCGCTGGAGCGGGGGACGTCCCCTCAGGAGCCGAGGAGGGCACCGGCGATGATCCGGTCCACCTGCTCCGCTTCGACGAGGAACCCGTCGTGGCCGACCCCCGAACGGATCACCGCGAGGTGACCGGCCGTCGGGATCGCCCCGACCAGCTCGCGCTGCAGACGGAGCGGGTAGAGCCGGTCGCTGTCGACGCCGGCGACGGTGACCGCTGCCCGCACCCGGCGGAGGGCGGCGGCAACCCCGGAGCGGTCCCGGCCGACGTCGTGGTGGTCCATGGCCCGGGTGAGGACGAGGTAGCTGTTGGCGTCGAAGCGCCGGGTGAGCTTGGCGGCGTGGTGGTCGAGGTAGCTCTCGATCGCGTAGCGTCCGCCGGCGAGCGGCTCCTCGTCGGCTTGGGGCAGGCGGCCGAAGCGACCGTCGAGCTCGGGTTCGCTGCGGTACGACAGGTGCCCGATGCGCCGGGCGAGGCCGAGCCCCCGCCACGGGCCGCCGCCGGCGGGGGCGCCGTAGTAGTCGCCGCCGGCGAAGCCCGGGTCCAAGCGGATGGCCTGGGACTGCAGGGCGGAGAGGGCGATCTGCTCGGCGGTGGCAACGGCGCCGCAGGCGATCAGAACGGCGCGCGCCACCCGCTCGGGCTGGCTCACCGCCCACTCGAGGGCCCGCATTCCGCCCATCGAGCCGCCCACCACCGCCGCCCACCGCCCGACGCCCAGGACGTCCGCCAGGGCCACCTCCAGCGCGACCTGGTCCCGGATCGTCAGTACCGGGAAGCGGGAGCCCCACGGCCGCCCGTCGGCGTCGGCCGAGGACGGGCCGGTGGTGCCCTGGCAACCGCCGAGGACGTTGGGGCAGACCACCCACCAGCGACGGGCGTCGAGGGCGCCGCCGGCGGCGACGATCCCGTCCCACCAGCCCGCGGTGGCGTGACCTGGGCCGACCGGGCCGCTCAGGTGGCTGTCGCCGGTCAGGGCGTGGCAGACCAGCACGGCGTTGGTGTCGCCAGGGGCACGCTCGCCCCAGGTCTCGTAGGCGACGGTGATCGGGCCGAGGGTGCCTCCGGCCTCCAGGCGCAGCGGCCGGTCGGCGAAGAGAGTGACGAAGCGCCGGCCCCCGGGGGGGTCGCCCGGCTGCCACGCCCCGCTGACCGGCGCTGGGGTGACGGGGGTGAGCGCGCTGCTCAGGACTTCGCTGCCCGGAAACCGGCGTCGAGGTCGGCGAGGATGTCGTCGATCGTCTCCAACCCGACCGACAGGCGCACCAGGTCGGGGGTCACCCCGGCCGCGGCCTGCTCCTCGACGTTCAGCTGCGAGTGGGTCGTCGTGGCCGGGTGGATGACCAGGCTGCGGACGTCGCCGACGTTGGCGAGGTGGGAGTGCAGCTCGAGGCCCTCCACGAAGCGGCGGCCGGCCTCGGCGCCGCCGGCGATGCCGAACGACAGGATGGAGCCTGCCCCGCGGGGCAGCAGCTCTTGGGCCCGGGCGTGCCAGGGTGACGACTCGAGGCCCGGGTAGGCGACCCAGGTGACCTCGTCGCGGCGCTCGAGCCACGACGCCACCACCTGGGCGTTGGCCACGTGGCGCTCCATCCGCAGGCTGAGCGTCTCGAGGCCCTGGATGAAGAGGAAGGCGTTGAACGGCGAGACCGCCATGCCGATGTCCCGCATTCCCTGGACCCGGGCCTTGGCGATGTAGGCGCCGGGGCCGAGCGCCTCCCAGTACTCGAGGCCGTGATAGCTGGGGTCCGGTTCGGTGAAGCCGGGGTGGCGCCCGCTCGCCCCGAAGTCGAAGCTGCCGCCGTCGACGAGGACCCCGCCGACCGCCGTGCCGTGGCCGCCGATGAACTTCGTCGCCGAGTGCAGCACGATGTCCGCGCCGTGGGCGAACGGCTGGCAGAGGTAGGGGCTCGCCAGGGTGTTGTCGACGATGAGCGGGA
>JAKABK010000051.1 GCA_021796905.1 Actinomycetes bacterium | reverse complement strand
GTCCTCCATCGCACAGCGCAGGGTGCTGCTGCGAGGCGTCCTCGACGGTGTCCGCAGCCGGCGAGGCACCGCCGACGGGCGGGCATCGGGGGAGGTGGTGGTCCTCTGCGGGGAGGCTCCCGCCCGGCAGGTGCGGGAGCTGGTGTGCTCGCTCGGCGGGCGTCCCGGGGTGGTCTCGCCGGTGTCATCTGGGTGGGGTTTCGTCCTCGACGGCGTCGATGGGGGTGCCCACCCCGGTCGGAGAGCTGTCCGGTCGATAGTCGCCGTCGCTCCTGTAGCGGTCCGTTGCATCACCGTCGACTCGGAGAGCCACCTGTACCTCGCCGGCGAGTCGATGGTCCCCACCCACAACACCGCGTTCGCGTTGGGGATCGCTTCACACGCCGCGATGGTCGCCAGGGTGCCGACCCTGATCTTCTCGCTGGAGATGAGCCATTCGGAGATCACCCAGAGGCTCCTGGTCTCCGAGGCTCGTGTTCCCGGAAACAGGATCCGCAACGGGCAGCTCCACGAGTCGGACTGGCCGAAGATCAGCAACGCGATCGGACGTCTCGGCGAGGCACCGTTGTTCGTCGACGACAACCCCAACGTGACGGTCATGGAGGTCCGCGCGAAGGCGCGCCGCATGAAGGCCAGGGAGACCGGTCTCGGTCTGATCATCGTGGACTACCTACAGCTCATGACCGGTCGGTCGTCGGCGGAGAACAGACAGGTCGAGGTCTCCGAGATCAGTCGTGGGCTGAAGATCCTCGCGCGAGAGCTCGAGGTGCCCGTCGTGGCGCTGTCCCAGCTGTCACGAACCCTCGAGACCCGGGCGGACAAGCGACCGATCCTCGCCGACCTCAGGGAGTCGGGGTCCCTGGAGCAGGACGCTGACGTGGTGATGTTCCTGTACCGGGACGAGATGTACAACCCCGACTCCGCTGATCGTGGTAGTGCCGAGGTGATCGTCGCCAAGCACCGCAACGGACCCACCGGGAAGGTGAGCCTCGCCTTCTTGGACCACTACACGCGCTTCGCCGACATGGCCCGGGTGTAGCCGACAGGTGTAGCCGGCCGCGGGTCACTGATCCCCTGTCGTGACCCGCGGCCCTCCCGGTGGTCTGTCGCCGGCGGGATCAGGCCTTGACCACGTCCACGGTGACCTGGAACTCGACATCGGCGTGCAGCTTGACCGGCACCTCGTGAGTGCCGAGGGTCTTGATCGGCTCGGGAAGGCGCATCCTGCGTCGGTCGAGCTGGACCTCGGTTTGCGCGGCGATGGCATCGACGATGTCGCCGGCGGTGACCGATCCGAACAGCTTTCCGCCCGAACCCGCCTTTGCGGGGACCCGGATGACCATCGCGACGAGCTTTCGGGCCACGGTCTCGGCCGCCTCCCTGTCGCGGGCGTCCCTCGAGTCACGCGCACGGCGCATCGCCCGGGCCTGGGCGGTGACCCCGTCGGTCGCGACGATGGCCAGGCCCTTGGGGAGCAGGTAGTTGCGGGCGTACCCATCCGAGACCTCGATGATGTCGCCGCGCTTGCCGAGCAGGTCGTGGTCGGAGCGCAACACCACCCTGGTCATGCGCCGACCTCCTCGGCGTCGTGGGTGAGGGGCTCGTCGACTACGGGGTCCTCCGCGGCAGGCGAGTCCTCCCCCGCCGGAGACGCGGGACCCTGGTTCCTGTCGTCACGCCGACCGCTGCGCGCTCCCCGCCCCGGACCGCGTTCACTGACCGTGCGCTGGGCGTAGGGCAAGAGCGCTACCTCTCGGGCGGTCTTGATCGCGACCTGCACGTCGCGCTGGTGTTGAGCGCAGTTGCCGGTGACCCGACGGGCACGGATCTTGCCGCGGTCGCTCATGAACCGGCGGAGCAGGTTGACGTCCTTGTAGTCCACCCACACCGTCCGTTCCTTGCAGAAGATGCAGACCTTCTTCTTCCCCCGAGGGCGGTTGTCCTTGACGGTGCGCTTCCCGCGGTCGCGGTCGTTGTTGCGTGCCATCAGAAGGGCTCCTCTTCGTACTGGTAGGCGCCGGCCGGCTCAGTCCCGGGCACCGGGGGCGGGAGGGGAGCAGCCATGCTGTTGGTCCCAGCGCCGACGGTGCTCGATTCGGGGGTACGGCGATCGTTCTTGGTGATGGTCACGCTCGCCCAGCGCAGGCTCGGGGCCACCTCGTCGGCGGTGATCTCGATCTTCGAGCGCCGCTCGCCCTCCTGGTTCTCCCAGCTGCGTTGGTCGAGACGGCCGGTCACCACCACCCGCGACCCCTTGGCGAGGCTCTGAGCGGCGTTCTCTGCCAGCTGACCCCAGCACACGACGTCGAAGTAGGAGGTGGCCTCCTCCCAGTCCTGGGTCTGGCGGTTCTGCCACCGACGGTTGACGGCCACGCCGAAACTGGTCGTAGCTTGACCGTTGGGAGTGAACCGGAGCTCGGGGTCCCGGGTGAGGTTCCCGGTGATGCTCACGTGGTTTCCGTTGGACATGATGGTCAGGCTCCGTTCTGGTTGCTGTCCGCGCTGGTCTCGCCTGTTGGGACGGGCCGGGGGGTGCGCCCCGCGACCTTGTCCGGCAGGCGGACGACCTTGTGACGGACTACTTCGTCTGCGAGGCCGAGCATCCGGTCGAGGTCGGCCATCACCGCGGGCTCCGCAGTCGCTTCGACCACGGCGTAGTAACCCTCGCTCCGGTGGTGCACCTCGTAGGCGAAGCGGCGCCGACCCCAGCGGTCGACCCTGCCCACCGTGCCACCACCGGAGGTGACCACCTCGGTGGCCCTGTTGATCGTGGCCCGGATCACGTCCTCTTCCAAGCCGGCATCCAGGATGACCATCACTTCGTACGGCCTCATCGGCCGATCACCACCTCCCTGTGGACCCGGCGCTCGGCGCACGGGGCCCCGGACGGTCCGGGGCAGGGTTCGATCGAGCTGGTCAGCCTACTGGACACCGGCGATCCGCCTCCACTGGCCGGTGGCGACCGGCCGGGAACGGGATCGGCGGAGATCGTCGATCCGATAGGCGGGCACGACTGTCGTTGCTCGCTAGGTGCTCAGCTCGGCGGGCATCCCCGAGGTCCTCTGAACTCTATCATGCTTCTTGATTGAAGTCCAGCGTCTCTCGTGTAGCCATTCCCTCGTGTACCGATCCTCCCGGGTACCGGTCTCCTGCGTGGTGGTGAGTCGTGCAGGCCAGGGGTGGGTGAGGCTACCGGGGGTCGCGCGCCGCCTGCTCGGGTAGGTGGTAGCTCTCGTCGTCGCTCGGGAAGGACCCGTCTCTCACGTCATCGGCCCAGCGTCCGATCGCGGCGGAGGCGTCCTGTGCGAGGGACGCGTACTGTCTCACGAAACGTGGCACTGGAAGGTGCCCCAGCCCGAGCAGATCGTGGAAGACGAGGACCTGCCCGTCGCATTCCCGGCCGGCACCGATCCCGATCGTCGGGACCGGGACGCTCTCGGTGATCGATTGGGCGACCCGGTCCGGGATGCCCTCGAGGACGATGGCGAAAACGCCTGCATCGGCGAGGGCCGAGGCGTCCTCCTGCAGCCGGGCGATCGCCTCTCCGCCCCGTCCCTGGACCTTGAAGCCCCCCATGGCGAGGACCGATTGCGGGGTGAGGCCGAGGTGGCCCATGACCGGGATCTCTGCGTCGGTCAGGGCTTCGACCACCCCCAGGCGCTTCCGTCCTCCTTCGAGCTTCACCCCGCCGGCTCCCGCGCGGACCAGCCGCCCCGCGTTGGTGACGGCACTGGCTGGTCCGGAGTGGTAGCTGAGCCACGGCAGGTCGGCTACGACGAGGGCCCGAGTATGGGCACGAGCCACAGCGGCCACGTGGCGTTCCATGTCGTCGACGGTCACCTGGAGGGTGTCGTCGTAACCGAGGACGTTGTTGGCGACCGAGTCGCCGACGAGGATCAAGTCGACGCCGGCAGCGTCGGCGATACGCGCCCCGGGAGTGTCGTAAGCCGTGATCATCACGAGCCGTCGGCCGCCCTTGCGGGCACGTACCTCAGGGACGGTCACACCGTTCACCATGCCGAGACCTCCTGGCCCGTCCAGCGCCATCCGGCTGCCGGCGGTGCTGCGAGCCTAGTGGTGGGACCCGGCCGTGGACATCGGCCGTGGACATCGGGCGTGAGGGTCCCTGGTCCGGAGCAGGCCGGTTCAGGTGCTCGCCCTGCGCCCGGGCGCCCGTCTGGTCCCGCCGACCGCGAAGGTCTGGGCCAGATGGTTCCACGAGCAGCTCGGGCAGACCTCGACCACGTAGCAGGCGAGGTCACCCCCTCCCCGGGTGAGCCTGGCGATCTCGCCCTTGGTGCTCACGCACTTCCCGCTCGGCGGGAGCCGGGGCCCGAAGATGTATGACACGAGCCTCACCTTCGAGTCCCCGCAGACGGGGCAGTCCTCGCTGGTCTCCTCACCGACACTGTTGGCGGCACGGAGCAGTTCGGGGTGGGCGTCACAGACATCCAGGCGTGAGAGCCGGCCCTTGCGCAGCTCGCTCAGGATGGCGTTGCGCGCCAAACGGTAGTCCACCCGTCCGGCAACCCGCCCGGCGGAGGTGGCTCCTCGCAGAGATTCGGGACGAAAGCCCATCCCGGGAACCCTACTGCGGGGTGGCGGCGACCGGTCCGGGAGGATCACGGGCGCAAGCTTCCTGTTCGATGTATCGAAGCGATATACTGCACCAGTCGTGACCGCCGTCCATCGCCTGTCCAGAGGGACCTCCTTGATCGACATCGCCGTGTTGGGTCTGCTCGAGGACCGGGACCTGCACGGCTACGAGCTGAAGAAGCGTTTCGTCGACACGCTCGGGGTCTCGAGTGGGGTGTCTTTCGGGTCGCTGTACCCGACGCTCGCCCGTTTGGAGCGACTGGGGGCGGTGCGCAGCTTGGAGAACACCTCCGCCCCCGGCCCTTCGGTCCCCCAGACGGGATCGCTCGGAGGGGAGCTCGCGGCCTACCGGGCCCGGGTGGCCACCCGGCACGGCAGGGGCCGCAAGGTCTACCGGATCACCCCCGAAGGTTCCAGACTGTTCGCCGAGCTGCTCGTCGCCGAGCCGGAGGCCGAGGACACCAGGTTGTTCGGTCTGAGGTTGGCCTTCGCCCGGCACCTGAGCCCCGCGGGCCGCCTGGAGATGCTCGAACGCAGACGGGTCCGGATCTCCGAGGAACTGAGCCGCGCCGCCGCGCGAGCCCGGGCAGCCTCCGAACGCGTCGACTACTACCTCGAGAGCCTGCTCGAGCACGACCGGGAGGCCCTCGCACGGGACCTCGATTGTGTCGAGGGGCTCATTTCAGCCGAGCGGAGCGCGACACCTGCCCTTCCGGTGGTCGGGAGGGCGGAGGTCGGTCGGCAAGCGACCCGGGTTCCGCCGGTGGCGGTGCCCCCGAGCGGCCCGAGCAGCGGGAGCGCCCCGTTGTCGCCGCCCCCATCCCTCGGGGCGGTCACCACCGAGCGCCGGCGGGTCCGTGAGGTCCCCCGCGAGCAGGTCGGAGGCGCAGCGCCGGCGCGTCACGTAACGGCGACCGGTCCCGAGGGGCAGGCATCCCTCAGCAGCTGGGGGCAACCGAGACACTCACCGGCGTCGCGTGCCGGCAACCACAAGGAGAGCAGATGAGCAAGATCAAGGTCGCGATCGCCGGCGTCGGCAACTGTGCCAGCTCCCTCATCCAAGGGATCGAGTACTACCGCCACGCCGACCGGGGCGAGGAGGTACCGGGTCTGATGCACGTCGAGCTGGGCGGCTACCACGTCGGTGACGTCGAGCTGGTCGCCGCCTTCGACGTCGACGCGGTCAAGGTAGGCCTCGACCTCGGCAAGGCGATCTTCGCCGGCCAGAACAACACGATCCGCTTCGCTGCGGTCGATGAGCTGGGCGTGGAGGTCCTCAGGGGACCGACCCTCGACGGGCTGGGCCGGTACTACCGGGAGACCATCGAGGAGTCCCCTGCAGCTCCGGTGGAGGTCGCCGAGGTCCTACGCGAGTCCGGCGCCGACGTCCTGGTCTCATACCTGCCGGTCGGGTCCGAGCGAGCCCAGAAGCACTATGCCCAGGCGTGCCTCGACGCCCGGGTGGGTTTCGTCAACGCGATCCCGGTGTTCATCGCGAGCGACCCGGAGTGGTCCGGGCGCTTCGCTGATGCCGGAGTCCCGATCGTCGGCGACGACATCAAGAGCCAGGTAGGAGCCACGATCGTCCACCGGATGCTCGCCCGGCTCTTCGAGGACCGCGGACTGGTCCTCGACCGGACCTACCAGCTCAACGTCGGTGGGAACATGGACTTCAAGAACATGCTCGAGCGGGAGCGGCTCCAGTCGAAGAAGATCTCCAAGACACAGTCGGTCACCAGTCAGGTCGAGAGGGGGATCGGGGCCGAGGACGTCCACATCGGCCCGTCCGACCACGTGTCCTGGCTCGACGACCGCAAGTGGGCGTACATCCGCCTCGAGGGGCGCAACTTCGGGGATGTACCGCTGAACATCGAGCTGAAGCTCGAGGTGTGGGACTCGCCCAACTCCGCCGGGGTGATCATCGACGCCCTGCGTTGCGTCAAGCTCGCCCAGGACCGGGGAGTCGGTGGCCCTCTGCTCGGCCCGTCGGCCTACTTCATGAAGTCCCCCCCGGTCCAGTACCACGACGACGAGGCACGCCGTATGGTCGAGGAGTTCGCTTCCGGGACCTGAGCGCCGGGACCCGCCGCCGGCGGGTCCCGGCATCCTGCCGCCGGTTGCGGCAGGATGGCCCGGTGCCGACCGACACCGCCGACGCCTGGGACCGCTACTCCGCCTCCTACCAGGAGGCCGTCCGCTGGACGGTCGACACGGTGCACTTCGGCCCCGACCTGCCGAACGAGACCGAGCTGCGTCTGGTCGGTGAACTGCGGGGCAGACGGGTGCTGGACCTCGGCTGTGGTGGCGGTCAGAACGCTGTCGCGATGGCACGGGCCGGGGCGACGGTGATCGGGGTGGACGTCTCGGGGGAGCAGCTCGCTCACGCCCGGCGGCTCGCCGACGAGCACGACGTCCGGGTCGAGCTGCGCCAGGGAGACCTGGCAGACCTGGCCTTCCTGCGGGCGGACTCGATCGACCTGGTTCTCGCCGTCGATGTCCTCGGTTATGTCGAGGACCTGGGCCGCGGTCTACGGCAGGCGCACAGGGTCCTCAAGGTGGGAGCACCGCTGGTCCTGAGCGTCGTCCACCCGGCGTGGCACCTGGTTGCCGGGGCAGCCGAGCACCCGCCGGTGCTGCAGCGTTCGTACTTCGACCGCTCACCGGTCGGAGGCAGCGTCGAGGGTGTCCCGGTCCGGTACCCCCACCAGCTCGCCGAGCTGTTCAGCGGACTGGTGCGCTCCAGTTACCGGGTCGAGCAGGTGCTGGAGCCGGAGCCGACGCCGGCGGTCCCCCGCAGCGGACTGTGGGAGGACGCGGCGAGCCTGGTGCCGCGGATGTTGGTCGTGCGGGCCCGCAAGGAGGGTAGTTAGACCTGTTCGCGCTTCGACCACCAGGCGTCGAGGCGCCGCCGGGCCTCGTCCGCCCCGAGTGGGCCCTCCTCGAGGCGTAGCTCGAGGAGGTAGGAGAGAGCTTCGCCGACCGTCCTGCCCGGGCCGATACCGAGGTGGGTCATGACCTCGACCCCGTCGAGATCTGGTCGCAGGGATGCGAGCTCCTCGTGCTGGCGGAGCTCGGTCACCCGCTCCTCCAGCTCGTCCATCCGCCGGGCTAGGGCAGCGGCCCTGGCCGGGTTGCGGGTCGTGCAGTCACAGCGGGTGAGCTCGTTGAGCCTGTCGAGCAGCGGGCCGGCGTCGCGCACGTAGCGGCGTACGGCGCTGTCGGTCCATCCCATCTGGTAGGTGTGGAACCGCAGGTGGAGCTCGACCAGGCGGCTCACCACCCCTACGTCCTCGCCCGGGTAGCGCAAGGCCCGCATCCGGTCCCTGGTCATGCGGGCCCCGACCACCTCGTGGTGGTGGAACGACACGCTCCCGCGCGGTCCGAACGACCGGGTCTTCGGCTTGCCGATGTCGTGCATCAGTGCGGCCAGGCGGAGGAGCCGATCGGGAGAAGTCTTCTCGACCACGGCGATGGTGTGGGCCAGGACGTCCTTGTGGCGGTGGACGGGGTCCTGTTCGAGAGCCAGGGCAGGTAGCTCGGGGAGGAACTCCTCCGCGAGACCGGTGCGGACCAGCATCCAGAGCCCATCGCCCGGTCTGTCCACCACGAGGAGCTTGTCGAGCTCGTCACGGATCCGTTCGTCGGAGACGATGTCGAGCCGGCTCCTGAGCGTGGTGATCGCGTCGAGGACCGCCCGGTCCGGGACCAGTCCGTACCCTGAGATGAAACGGGCCGCTCTGAGCATGCGCAGCGGATCGTCGGAGAAGGACACCTCCGGGTCGAGCGGCGTCCGGAGGCGCCCGGCCGCGAGGTCGCCCACTCCGTCGAAGGGGTCCACCAGCCGGAGCCCGGGCAGGGAGAGAGCCATGGCATTGACCGTGAAGTCACGTCTGGACAGGTCGGTCTCGACGGCGTCGGCGAAGACCACCTCGGGTTTTCGGGAGTCGGGGTGGTACGCCTCGCCCCGGTGGGTGGTGATCTCGAGCTTCCGGCCCGCTACCTGTGCCCCGATGGTCCCGAAACGCCGCCCCTGGTCCCAGACGGCTTCGG
>JAKABK010000050.1 GCA_021796905.1 Actinomycetes bacterium | reverse complement strand
GGCCGCGCTCGGGGCTGCTACTTCCTCCACCGGCCCGGCGCCACCATCGACCGAGCCGGCCAGTCGGGCCTCACGTTCGCTCTGCCACAGCGCCGCCTGACGACGCGCCTCACGCTGCTGCTCCGCCCGGCGGGCTTCCTCCTCGGGATCGGGCGGGGTCGGAACGCTCGCCGGCACGGGAGGAGCGTTGAGCGCCGCGCGACGCGAAGCGATGAAACGTCCCTCGTCGACGGCGTCGGCGACCACGCGGCACATGAGGGTGCCCGCCCGGATCGCGTCGTCGTTGCCCGGGATGACGTACTGCACCAGGTCCGGGTCGCAGTTGGTGTCCACGACGGCGACCACCGGGAGACCGAGCTTGTTTGCCTCGGTCACCGCGATGTGCTCTTTCTTGGTGTCGATGATGAACACCGCGTCGGGCAGGCGGCTCATGGTCCTGATCCCGCCCAGGTTGCGCTCGAGCTTGTCGAGCTCGCGGGTGAGGATGAGCGCCTCCTTCTTGGGCATCGCCTCGAAGTCACCGGCGGCCCGCATACGCTGGTACTCCTGCATCTTCTTCACCCGGCCGGCGATGGTGTTGAAATTGGTGAGCATCCCGCCCAGCCAGCGCTCGTTGATGTAGGGCATGCCGCAGCGGGCGGCGAAGGTAGCGATCGGGTCCTGGGTCTGCTTCTTGGTCCCGACGAAGAGGACGACGCCGTCGTCGGCGACCAGGTCGCGCACGAAGGAGTAGGCGACGTCGATGCGCTCCAGGGTCTGCTGGAGATCGATGATGTAGATGCCGTTGCGCTCCCCGAAGATGAAGCGCTTCATCTTCGGGTTCCAACGCCGGGTCTGGTGCCCGAAGTGGACCCCGGCCTCGAGCAACTGGCGCATCGTCACAACAGCCATGTGTTCTCCCATCGGTTGGTCGTTCGGCCCGGGCACTAGCGCCGGAGCGGAGCCGGCGACCGTGGGGGTGCACGGGCGTAGGTGGATTGGAGCGTCCCACTCTGCGGCACGCAGCCGCCGATGCTACCGCACCCGACCAGCTACGGCCATCGGCGGACCTCCCCGGGGTGGGCGCAGGGTCGCTCAGCCCGAGCTGCGCTCGGCGGTCAGCAAGCGCGCCCGCAACTGGAGCACGGCTTTGGTGTGGATCTGGCACACCCTGCTCTCGGTGACGGAGAGGACCTGGCCGATCTCGGCGAGGGTGAGCCCCTCGTAGTAGTACAAGGTGAGCACCACCTTCTCCCGGTCACCGAGCCGGTTGATCGCTCCGGCCAGGACCTGCTTCATCTCCTCGACCTCGAAGGTGGCCATCGGGCCGTCCCGGCGGTCGGCGATCGTGTCGCCGAGGGTGGTGGTCTCGTCGCGGTCGCCGACAGCGAGCAGATCGTCGAGCGCCACAACCCCGACGAAGGAGATCTGGGTGAAGATCTGTTGCAGCTCCGCCTCGCCGATCCCCATCTCCTCGGCCACCTCGCTGTCGGTGGGCGTCCGGAGCAGCGACGATTCGAGCTTGGCGTAGGCCTGCTCGACCGAACGGGCCTTCGACCTCACCGAGCGAGGGACCCAGTCGATCGAGCGGAGCTCGTCGATGATCGCCCCCTTGATCCGGGTGATCGCGTAGGTCTCGAACTTGATGTTCCGCTCGGTGTCGAACTTGTCGATCGCATCGATCAGTCCGAACATCCCGTAGCTCACCAGGTCGGCCTGCTCGATCGTGTGGGGGAGCCCTACCGACACCCGGCCGGCGACGTACTTGACCAACGGGGAGTAGTGGATGATCAGCTGGTCGCGCAGTTGACGACGCCCGGTCTCCTTGTACTCGCGCCACAGCCGGGCGATCGCCCGGCGCTCCGCCTCCACCCGGTCGGCCGCCGCACGCTCCGACTCGGCCAGGGCCGCGTCGGCACCGCTCCGGTCGGTGACCGCCTCGGACGGTTGTCCTCCCGCCGGCTGCGCCGGGGATGGCGCTGCGGGCTCACGGCCGTCAGGACTGGGCACCGCGGGGCGGCCGGGGGGCACAGGAGGTGGCCGAACGCACGACACAGAGGCTACCGGCTATCCGGGTCACCAGCACCTCCGGGACCGGGCGACCCCTCCCACCAGCGGTCCTCGACCTCAGCGCAGCCGCTGCCACCACCCGCGCTCTTCTGCCACCGATCCGAGCGCGGCGAGCTGCTCGAGCACGGCGACCACCACTGCGATCGGCAGGCCGACGCGGGCAACGACCCGGTTGAGGGAGGTCGGTTCCCATCCGACCGCGGCGAGGACCCGGGCAGCGCGAGGGTCCTCGCCCTGCCCCGCCGGGCCGACAGCATCCCGCCTCGACGACCGGGGCTGGCCTGCTGGGGGAGGCCCGCTGCCCCGCTGGGCGGACCGGTCCCGTGAGCCGCGGGCGGGGTCGCCGGGCGGGCTCGCCGGCCGCTCGGGCGGGGGGCTGGGCGGAGGTCGGCGTCGTCCGGTGGCCCGGACCTCGCCCATGGCGTCGAGAACGTCGGCGGCGCTCCGCACCGGCCCCGCCCCCTCGAACAGCAGCTGGTTGGTGCCCTCCGACGCCGACGAGTGGACCGGCCCCGGTACCGCCCGGACCTCGATACCGCGCTCGAGGGCGGCCTCGACGGTCAGGAGGGACCCACCCCCCGAGTGGCTCTCCACGACTACGACCAGCTCGGAGGAGCCGGCGATCACCCGGTTTCGAGCCGGGAAACGCCACCGTTGGGCGGGGCCACCCGGCGCGGTCTCCGAGATCACCGCCCCGCGCTCGACCACCCGCTGCCACAAGGCGGCGTGCCGCCTCGGGTAGGGCACGTCCACGCCGCTCGCCGCGACCCCGACGGTCGCTCCTCGGGGCCCGGCGGTACACGCCCCGAGATGGGCGTGGCCGTCGATGCCGAGGGCGAGCCCCGAGACCACGCACATCCCGGCTTCGGCCAGGTCGCGGCCCAGCTCCCAAGCCAGGCGCCGTCCTCCGGGTGTGCAGCGTCTGGTGCCGATCACCGCCACACACCGCCGGTCGAGGACCTCGAGGTGTCCTCTCCAGAACAGCACCGGTGGCGGGAGTGGATCCAGCGCCAGACGTGACGGGTAGTCGGGCCGTCCGACCCATGTGACGCCGATCCCGCCGGCGACAGCCGCCTCCCAGCGGGTCCACGGGTCGATGCGAGCGGCAGCGACCGCCCACGGGACGATCCCGGGCCGGGGGTTCCCGGGGCGTCCCAGATTGCCGGAGCGGACTGCCTCCCACGCCGCCGCCGGCCCTCCGGCCTCCGAGAGCAGCCGGCCGAGGCTCACCGGCCCGATACCGGGGAGGCCGCAGAGCGCAACTGCGGCCGCCTCGTCGTCACGGCGCCCGGCGGCCGACGCCGGCTCGCGCCTCACGCGACACCTCGGGATGGGGCGAACGGCTCCGACCGGAGGGCGAGCGCGGCCAGGACGTGCTCCTCGGCGACCGCTCCTTCCTCACCGGCCAGATCGGCGAGCGTGCGGGCCACCCGACGGACCCGGTGCATCCCCCGGGCCGACAGCCGACCCTGGCGCAAACGGTGCTCGAGCAACCGCCGCGACGCCCCGTCGATCGCCGCGAGCTCGTCCAGCCGGCGGCCCGGGATCGCCGCGTTGCACCTCACCCCGCGGGCAGCGGCCCGCCCACGAGCCCTGGCGACCCGGGCCGCGACCGTCGCGCTCGTCTCGGTTGCTGCCGGGTCCGGCGCGACGAGGTCCGAGACGTCGGGTGGGTCGACTGCGACGCGCAGGTCGAACCGGTCGAGTAGCGGCCCCGACACCTTGCTCGCGTAGCGGGCGCGGGCCGCCTCGCTGCACCGGCACCCTGCAGGCGATCCGTCGCCTCCACATGGGCACGGGTTCATCGCCGCGACCAGCAGGCACTGTGCCGGCAGTCGGACGCTGTGACGGGCACGGCAGACGACCACCGCGCCGTCCTCGAGGGGCTGTCGGAGGGCGTCGAGGACACTGGAGGAGAACTCCCCGAGCTCGTCCAGGAACAGCACCCCGTGCGACGAGCACGACAGCTCCCCGGGACGGATCTGGGTGGTGCCACCGCCTATGAGCGACACCATCGACGCGCTGTGGTGCGGCACCCGGAACGGTGGGCGGAGCACCAGTGCGCCTGGTGGGAGCTCGAGCCCGGCTGCGGAGTGGACCCGGGTCACGTCGAGCGCCTCGGCACGGGTGAGCGGCGGCAAGATCCCGGGGATGCGGCGTGCGAGCATCGTCTTTCCGGCCCCGGGGGGTCCTACGAGCAACAGGTGGTGCCCCCCGGCGGCTGCGACCTCGACCGCCAGTCGACCCACCGGCTGGCCCCGTACGTCGGCCAGGTCCTCGCCGGGGTCCTGCTCGGTCGCCGGGGCCGCTCCCGGGACCCGCGACCACTGGTCCTGCCCGGCGATCGCGAGGACCACGTTGCGCAAGCTGACCGCCGCCAGGACCCGGGTCCCTCCGAGGAGCGAGGCTTCCGCTGCGCAAGCCACCGGGACCACGACCGCCGGCTCGCGAGCAGCCCCGACCAGGGGGAGCGTGCCAGCCAGGCGCCGTAGGCTCCCGTCGAGGCCCAGCTCGCCGAAGAACGCGATCCCATCACACAACGACGGGTCGAGCTGACCGTCGGCGCCCAGGACACCGACGGCGATCGGGAGGTCCATCCCGGATCCGGCCTTGCGCACCGAGGTGGGAGCCAGGTTGACCGTGATGCGGTGCTGGGGCCACTTGAAGCCCGAGGAGACGACCGCGGCCCGCACCCGGTCGCGCGCCTCCCGGCAGGTGGCGTCGGGGAGCCCGACGATCGAGAACCCCGGCAGGCCGTTGCCGACGTGGACCTCGACGCGGATCGCACAACCCTCGACGCCTAGAAGTGTTGCTGAAGACACCGTGGCGAGCACCGGCGCACCTCCCTCTGGAGCACAGCGATGGTTCCGGAGGGGCCGACTGCGCCGGCCTCGAGCGCGCAGCCGACACTAACGAGGTGGTGCGACCACCAGCAGCACGCGAGCCCCGCCGGCCCGGCCATCTGTCGGGTCAGCCAGCCGCCGGCCCGGCTCCCGTCGCCTCAGCCAGCCCCCCGCCCGGCCCCCGTCGCCTGGCGGATCGCCCGGTCCAGGTCCGCCCAGAGGTCCTCGACGTCCTCGATCCCGACCGAACAGCGCAGCAAGCCCGGCGCCAGGTGCTCCTCGCCGGCGATCCGCCCTCGCCTCTCGATCAGCGTCTCGACCCCCCCGAGGCTGGTCGCCGCAGTGGCGAGGCGAACGGCGGCGGTCAGCGCGTCTGCGGTCTCGGCCGCGCTGTGGCCCGACGGGCGCACGACGAATGAGACCACGAAACCGGGCCCGGCCATCTGCCGGGTCATCCGGTCGTGGCCCGGGTCGTCCGGCAGGCCCGGGTAGTGGACCCGCTCCACGCCGGGGTGTTCGCGGAGCCGCCGGGCCAGCTCGGCGGCGTTGGCCTGCGAGCGCTCGACTCGGAGCGAGAGGGTGCGGATCCCCCGCAGCACGAGCCAGGCCTCCCAGGGACCGGGAACCGCCCCGTGGAGCGTCCGGCGCCGGCGCAGACCCTCGGCGAGCTCGGGTCGGGAGGTCACCGCCACGCCGAGCAGCACGTCGGAGTGACCCCCGAGAGCCTTGGTCGCGCTGTGGACGACGATGTCGGCTCCGGCTCGTAGCGGCTGCTGGAGGATCGGGGTGGCAAAGGTGTTGTCCACGGCCACGTCGAGACCGATCCTGTGAGCACCCTGCACCAAGGCGGGCAGGTCGGCGACCGCCAGGAGCGGATTGCTCGGCGACTCCACCCAGAGCAGGCCTCCAGCGCCGAAGTCGCCTTCACGACCCGACGGGCGGCCAGGTGAACCGGACACCTCCGCGCACGCCTCGAGCACCGCAGCGGTGTCGGCGAGCTCGACGAGCCGCACCCGCAGGCGTCCTCGGCCGGCGAGGTCGGACAACAACGCCCGGGTGCCGTTGTAGGAGTCGGCCGCCACGACCACCCGGCCGGGGACCGGCAGCATCTCGACCACCGCGGCGATCGCGGCCAACCCGGTCGAGTAGGAGACGGCTTCGCCGCCTTCGAGGCCCCCGACTGCCGTCTCGAGCGCGTCGAAGACCGGGTTCCCCTCCCGGCCGTAGACGCGTCCCGCTCCCTGGTGATAGGTGGAGGAGAGCACCACCGACGGGTTGACGGGGCCGCCCGGCTCGGCCGGCGGCCGTCCCAGGTGCACCACCTGGGTGGCCACGGACCACCGATCGGTGGTCGCGTCCCCACCCCCGATGGCCGCTCGGTGCGCTCCGGCGGACCCGACCACGGCTCCCCCGGTCCCCTCGGTGCTCAGAACGCCCCCTCCAGCACCTCGATGTCCCCCCGAAGGACCGCCACCACGTCGAAGCGGATCGCCCTCGGACGAGCCGGCGCCTCGTGCTCCAACCACCGAGCCGCGAGTCTCCGCAGCCTGGCTTGCTTGGAACGCCCGACCGCTTCTGAGGGTCCGCCGAAAGCCTCCGAGGTCCTGGACTTCACCTCCACGAACACGAACAGCCTCCCTCGTCGCACGATCAGGTCGAGCTCGCCCTCACGACAGCGCCAGTTGCGGACGACGACCTCGTAACCACGCTCGAGGTACCAGTCCGCGGCGAGGTCCTCGCCCGCCTGGCCGACCTGGCGGTTGTGGGCTGCCGCCCGCGACCCCGAAGGGGACTCCACGTCCGACGCAGCGCCTGGCCTGGTCGCCGGCGGCAGCGCCGGGATCTAGAGCTCCTTCTCGGGTAGCTCTTCGACGTTGACGTCCTTGAACGTGACGACCCTGACCGTCGACACGAAACGCGCGGGCCGGTACATGTCCCAGACCCATGCATCCGACAACCGGATCTCGAAATACGTGCGGGGGCCGTCACCGTGGGCTTCCATCTGCACGTCGTTGGCCAGGTAGAACCGTCGCTCGGTCTCCACCACGTAGCGGAACATCGGCAGGACCGCCCGGTACTCCTGGTAGAGCTGGAGCTCGATCTCGGTCTCGTACCGCTCGAGGTCTTCGGCGCTCACGGGTCCGTCCGTCGCTCGGTCCTCATGGCGCCCCATGGTAGGCCCTCGGCCGCTGCACCGGCGGAGCGGGCCGAGCGGGTCCGGGGCCGCGACATCCGTACCGACACCGACCTCACGCACGGCCCGATCCGGGGAGCCACCTACCGGGCTCAGCCGCCCGCCGGGTCGGTCACCACCCCGCCGGGCGTCTGCCCGGCGGCGCTCGGAGCGGTCGGTCCTGCACCGCCGAGCGCGGTGTCGCAGGTCCCCCCGTCGGCGTCGGGCGTGACGAGCGAGGCGCCCGCAGCGTCGACCACCGCGGGTTCCGGCTCGTCGTCGCGCCGGTCCCGCAGGAGCAGGAAGCCCAGCCACAACGCGCCGATGACCGCGAAACCGACCCCGGCGTACTCGGTGGCGTAGTCGCCGGCGTGACCGGGGCGCAGCAGCCAGAAGTGCTCCTCGATGTAGCGCCCGGTCCCCCACATGGTGAGCGCAGCGGCGATCACCACGCCCCGCGGCCCACCGCGGCGCTCCGACCACGCCTCGACCCGCCAGGCGACCAGGAGCCACGCGAAGGTGAGGGCCGACTGGAACAGCGGGACCGGGAGGCGTTTACCCACCTCGCCGGCGTAGTACATCCCGTACCAGGCTTTGGTGGGGTGGCCGCCACCGGCGTACATCAACTGCGGTCCGAGGAGACGTCCGACGGTCCAAGCGGCGAGCAGCACCGGCGCGACCAGGTCGGCGAGCACCAGACCGGGCACCTCACGGGCTCGGCGCCGTGCGAGCAGGAAACCGGTGGGAACCCCGAACAGCAGACCCCCGAACGACGAGAGCCCGCCGTTCCAGACCTGCGGGATCTGGGCGAGGTGATGGGCGTACTGCGACGAGAAGTTGGCCACCACGTGGACCACCCGGGCTCCCACCAGGGCCGAGACGATCGTCCACACCGCCACCGACGAGACCCAGCTGTCGCTGTAACCGTGGGAACGCAGACGGTGGGCCAGGTACCACGCAGCGAAGAAGAAGGTGATCGCCAACCCGAGCCCGTAGAGGTGGAGCACCAACGGGCCTATGTGGAACGACACCGGGATGGGACGCATCGGACCTCGCCTTCTCTCGACCAGAGGCTAGTGCCGGCAGGTGACGGACACCCACCGCGGCGTGGCTCCGGGAGAGCTCTCCGGGAACCCCCGACACGACCCAGACGTCGTGTGAAGGTGAGCCGAGCCGCCGGACCTCCCACAGCTGGTACCGACCACGGACATCCAGCTGTAGAGGTGACGGCTAGGCGGCGATGAACCCTCGACGGCTGCGACACGAAGGAGGCGTCACCCGCCGGAGCCGCCACCCTGGCCGGACCCCGTTGGCGCGGTCTCCATGACGGGGGAGACCGACGCCGCGACCGTCCCGATCGTCGCTCCGGGTGACATCCGAATCCGTCGCGGTGGACCTCGCGTGCCGAGGTCCGGCTGCCCGGGCGATCTGTGCGGGTGAGCGTGGAGGCGCGGTCGTTCGTTGGTGATGGTGCGCTGGTGGCATGCCACCATGGCGAAGAACTTCACCGTACGCCTTCCCGATGAGGTTGCCGCTGACGCCGAGGCCTTGGCGCTCGCCGAGGGCAAGAGCCTCGACGAGACGGTCGAGACCGCCCTCATCGAGGCCGTCGAGCGTCGCCGCGGCGACCCGGAGCTCGACAAGACGCTCGCCAGGATCATCGAGCAGGACAGGGAGTTGCTCGAGCGCCTCGCTCGGTGAGCGTCAGGTACCTGGTGCTGGACGAGCTGTACCCCGGACTTCG
>JAKABK010000049.1 GCA_021796905.1 Actinomycetes bacterium | reverse complement strand
TGGTCCATCCGGTTGGCGTCGAGGAGCGCTCGCAGGTCCTCGCCGCCCGTGCCGGCCCCGGAGACGAGAGCCACGACCGGGCCGACCAGGGGGTGGAGGTCCGAGGGTGGCCGGTCGCCACGGAGGCCCCGGTCGAGCTCGCCCTCCAGCCAGTCCAGGGCGGCGAGACGGTCCCCGGGGTAGGCGTCGCCGAGCTGGTCGACGAAGCGGGCGTAAGCGTAGATCGCCCGGAGACGGTCCCGGAGCGCAGAGGGCAGCACCCGCAGTGCTACCGGGAAGTTCTCCCCGGGCATCCGTGAGAGGATCTCGGCGGCCGGAGGGAGGAGGTCGGGGAGGGGCGCGGCGATCGAGGGGCTCATGTAGGCTCCCTCCACCGTCTCCGACAACCCGACCTCCGGCATACAACATCTGACTGAACAGTCACCATTTGTACGCGATGTCCGGGCGTGTGTCAACGACCATCGCATCCGGTAGCTTGACCCGGTGGCGTCGCTGTACTTCCGCCAGTTCCTCTCCGGCCGGGACTTCGCCGCCGGGGACCCGGTCGCCACCCAGATGTTGAACCATGCCTACGCGATCGGCGACCGGGACGCCGGCCGGGTGCTGCTCGTCGACCCGGCCCACGCCCCCGGTGAGCTGGTGGAGCTGGTCGGCGCCGACGGGTTGGAGGTCGCCGGGGTGCTCGCCACCCACCACCACTTCGACCATGTCGGAGGGCGGATCTCCGGCCATCACGTCGATGGGATCGCAGAACTGCTCGAGGCGGTCGACGTCCCGGTCCACGCCCAGCGCGCCGAGCTGCCACGGATCGAGGAGGCGACCGGGGTGCCGGCCTCGTCGCTGGTCGCCCACGACGACGGCGACGCGATCGGCGTCGGCGGGATCGGGGTCCGGGTCCTGCACACCCCGGGGCACACCGCCGGGAGCCAGTGCCTGCTCGTCGGTTCGCTGCTCGTCACCGGCGACACGCTGTTCGTCGACGGCTGCGGTCGCATGGACCTCGACGACAGCGACCCGGCGGCGATGTACCGCAGCCTCCGCCGGTTGGCCGAGCTGCCCGACGACACCGTCGTGCTTCCCGGGCACCGCTACTCCCCCGATCCGAGCGCCCCGATGTCGGCGGTGCGGCAGGCCAACGTGGTGTTCGGGCCGTCGAGCGAGGCGTCCTGGCTGGCCGCCTTCGCGGGGCCCTAGACCCACAGCGGGAGCTGGAGGACGATGGGGGAGCGGGCGTCCGGGCAGGCTGCGCGGCCGAGCGCCCCGCGGCGCTACTCGGGCCAGTCGTCGGGCGGCCAGTCCGGACCGACCGCCCAGGTGAGGACGGTGGAGAAGGCCTCCTTGAGCACGAGGATCCCGGCCGGGAGGGGGTCGAACGGTTCGCAGGGGTCGTCCGTGCCGGGGGTGAGGGGCCGGCCGGCCGCCTCCGCCAGGGTGCGGAGAACCCGCCGGGCGAGCACCTCGCTCGGCTCGTGGCCCTTCGCCGCCCGGGCCCCGACCTCGAGCAGGACGGGCATGGCCTCGGCGACGAGCCGGGCGAACTCGGCGGCGGTCTTCTCCGGAGCGGTAGCGACCCCCTGCGCGCCGCCGAGCCGATCGACCATGTCGGCGAAGTCGACGGCGGTGCGGGCGAGCAGGCGCTCGACGGTGGCGGTGAAGATCTCCTCCTTGGAGGAGAAGTGCCGGTACACGCTGCCCTTGCCGACATGGGCGGCCTCGGCGATCTCGCCGACGGTGACCTCGGCGTAGCTGCGGGTGCGGAAGGCGTCGGTGGCGGCGTCGAGGAGCCGGCAGGCGGCGTCGGCCTCCTCGGGGTCGTCGAGCAGCTCGCCGTCGCCGGCCGGTCGGGACAGCAGCTCGGGGAGCTTGGCGGCGATCGCGTCGAGGCCGAGCCCGCGTCGCTCGCGAAGGGCGCGGATGTAGTGCAAGGCGGTGACGTGACGCTCGTCGTAGCTGAAGCGGTTGGCCGCCTCCCGGTTGGGCGGTGGCACCAGTCCGGCCCGCAGGTAGTAGTGGATGGTGCTCGCCGGGACCCCGCTGCGCGACACCAGCTCGGACAGCGACAGCTGCCGGGGGTCCTCGGGTGCTGGGCTGAACATCGCGCTCCACGGCCTCCCGGTGCCGGTCGGGCCCACCGGTGGCAGGACCCCGCGACGAGTGTAGGCCCGCGCTGGTCGAGCGGTCAGCGCCGGGAGGGGCCGTAGCCGCCTCGCGGCGGAACCTGGTAGAAGGCGGTCGGCGCGGGTAGGCAAACAGTCGATGCGTGTGCTGCTCGTGCACCCCGGTGCGCTCATGTACTCCGAGATCTTCCTGCGCCTCGAGCCCCTCGGCCTGGAACGGGTCGCTGCCTCGCTCCGGGGCCACGAGGTGCACCTGGTCGACCTCCAGGTCTCCGACCGTCGGGAGCTCGACCGGGAGCTACGCGACTTCCGCCCCGAAGCGGTCGGGTTCGGCCTCAACTATCTGGCCAACGTCCCCGAGGTCGTCGACCTCGCCAAGGAGGTCAAGGTCGCCCTCCCGGGCTGCCTGGTCTTCGTCGGCGGTCACAGCGTCTCGTTCGTCGCCGAGCAGGTCCTCGACCACGCCGAGGGGGCCATCGACGTGGTCCTGCGGGGGGAGGGGGAGACCTCCGCCCCGTTGCTGCTCGACGCCTGGGCGGACCGGGCCGCCCTCGCCGTGCCCGGCGCGGTCACCGCCGAGGGGTTCGGGCCCCCGCCACGCCTGCTCGACAGTCTCGACGACCCGCTCCCCGCCCGGCACCTCGCCCGCCGGCGGGACCGGTACTTCATCGGGGTGATGGACCCGGCCGCTTCGATCGAGCTGACCCGTGGATGCCCCTGGGACTGTTCCTTCTGCAGCGCGTGGACTTTCTACGCCCGCAGCTACCGCAAGCTGTCGCCCGAGGCGATCGCCGACGACATGGCCCGCATCGACGAGCCCGGGGTCTTCATCGTCGACGACGTCACCTTCATCAAGGCCGAGGACGGTCACGCGATCGCCGACGAGCTCGATCGGCGACGGATCCGCAAGCAGTACTACCTGGAGACCCGCACCGACGTCCTCGTCCGCAACCAGGAGGTGTTCGCCCGTTGGAAGCGGATGGGCCTCGAGTACATGTTCCTCGGCATCGAGGCGCTCGACGAGGAGGGATTGAGGGCGTTCCGCAAGCGCAGCACCCCGAAGGTCAACCTGGAGGCGTTGGAGGTTGCCCGCCGGCTCGGGATCACCGTGGCGATCAACATCATCGTCGACCCCGACTGGGACGTCGAGCGTTTCGAGTACGTGCGGGCGTGGGCGGCGAGCGTGCCGGAGATCGTCAACCTCACCGTCCAGACGCCCTACCCGGGGACCGAGACGAGGCTCACCGCGTCCCGCCGGCTCACGACCCTCGACTACCGGCTCTTCGACGTGCAGCACGCGGTGCTGCCCACCCGCCTGCCGCTCCACCAGTTCTACGAGGAGCTGGTCAAGACCCAGTCGGTGCTCGCCCGCAAGCACCTCGGTTTCGCGGCGTTGGCGCAGACCGCCGGGATCGCCGCCCGTCATCTCCTGCACGGCCAGACCAACTTCGTGCGGATGCTCTGGAAGTTCAACTCGGTCTACAACGCCGACCGCCAGTACGCCGAGCACCAGAGACCGGTGCGCTACAGCATGCCGCGCCCGCCGGAGGCGCCGGTAGCTGCCCCGCAGCGACAGGACATGTACGTCCATGTCGCGTTCCGGGGTCGGAGAGCCCCGGTCGCCGGCGGCGAGCTGAGCCAGACCGGGTAGGTCCCCCCCGGTTCGGGCCGCTGGCCGTACCGGCGCCGGCGGCCGTGCTCTTCCGACACGAGAGCGCAGTCCTGCGACGGTGACCCGCCTGCGGATCCAGGCTCCTCCCAGTGGATTCAGGTCCGCGGCCTCTCGGGGAGGTGTCCTCGGGACCGGGGAGCCCGGATCGGATGAGCTCCTCGTCGGGACAGCGGTCGATGGCCCGGAGGGCGTCGGCGAGGATGTCGGGGCGGAAGCCGGGCCCGGCGTCGGCGCCGAGGCACAGCAGATCGCCGGCGCACGGCCACCCGTGCGCCGGCGACGTCCGAGGGGAACAAGGTTGGAGATCTTCGCCGGAGGCCTCGACTTCGTGCCGCGATCGAGTCATCGATATCGACCCCGAGGGCGGGCGCTCGTCTCCGGTCGCACCCGGCTCCGGCGGCCGTGCCCCGATCAGGTGGGCGTGGCCGGTCCGGTCCGTGCCGCGTGGATCAGCGGGGAGCGCGACAGGCTCACCGTTCCCACCACGACGAGACCGAACGCCAAGCCGGCTGCGAGGAGCCAGACGCCGCCGCGTACCCGCTCGTGGAACACCACGACCCCCCACAGGATCGACACGACGGGGTCGGTGAGGGTGAGGCCGGGCTGGACGGCGACCAGGGTCCCGGCTTGCAGGGCGTTTTGTAGCAGGTACATCGCCGCGAGCCCGGTTGCGACCATCGCGTAGGTCTGCCACACCGTGAAGATCCCGGGGAGCCCCCCCGAGAGGCTCTGGCTCATCCGGGCCATGAGCGCGGCGGTCAACCCGAACATCGCACCGGTGGCCACGCCGAGCAGCACCGCCCGCCCGCCGCCGGTCGACAGTCTCGCCCGAGCGACCAGCGCTCCCACCACCGCGAGGTTGGTGGCCACCGCGATACCCCACTCGTAGACCGGCACGCCACCGGGTCGGCCGCCGGTGGGGGACAGGGAGTAGAGGAGCAGAGCGACGCCGGCGGTGAGCAGCGCAGCCGACGTCCACTCCCTGACATGCAGGCGCCGCTTGAAGATCAAGCCGGCCAGGGCCAGGGTGAACGGCAGTTCCAGGGCGAGCACCGGCTCGACGAGGGCCAGGTCCCCCCGGTACAAGGCGGCGGCCTGCAACAAGAAACCGGCGATCACCGCGAGGATCCCCCCGAACCACACCGGTCGGTGGAGGAGGTCCCAGATCAGGCGCGGCGTGAAAGCGGCGTCGTCGGGCTCGTCGACGTTCGCCTTTCGCTGGAGGGTCGAGGAGGTGGCGTTGGAGAGCGCGGCGAGGACGGCGAGCAGGTAGGTCAGGGTCGAGCCTGTTTACTGGTGCCACCACCACGGGGGCGGTGGCACCGCCCGGCGGACTCCGTGCCCGCATCGCAGGTGGTGACGGCGGTCCGTGCCGCCCGGGAGGGCTGGGTGGCGGAGTTGGTGGAGCCCGGGTTCATGGCTCCTTCTCAGGTTACCGGAGCGCTGCGTCGTGGGCGGCCGGGCGGGCATCGGCCCGCTCGGCGGGGTGTCGACGTCGGGTCGGTCGGGGCAGCGCCGGCGATGCGGTAGCTTCGGCGTCGAGTGGCGCGCGACTTCGGTTCCCTCGGTCACCTGGCGGGGAGGTTCCTCGGTTCGCTCTCGCCGGCGGGCCCGTCCCCCGTCGACGAGCAGTGGGCTCTTCGTCAGCTCCTCCCCGGTGAGCAGGAGCTGTGGCGGCGGATGTCGGGGCCGGACCGGCGCCACGCGCTGGGCGTCGCCAAGCAGACCGTCGGGCTGCTCGCTCCCGAACCGGTCCCACGAGCGGTGGTCGCCGCGGCGTTGCTCCACGACGTGGGCAAGGTCGAGGCCGGCCTCGGGACCTTCGCCCGGGTGGCGGTGACGCTGGCGGCGATGCTTGCCGGCCGTGAGCGGATCGTGGCAGCCGGTCGGTGGCCGGGCCGGCCGGGCTGGTCCGGGCGGTGCAGCGCGTACCTCGCCCACGACCGGATCGGGGCGGACCTGCTGGCCGCAGCCGGCGCCGAAACGCTCACCTGCACCTGGGCCGCGGAGCACCACCTTCCCGAGACCCGCTGGAGCATCGACCGGCGCCTGGCGTCGGCGTTGAAACGAGCCGACGGCGATTGACTGCCCGCAGCCGAAGCTACCAGCGGGTGGGGTCGGCGATCGGTTGGTCGGGCAAGCGGGGGACACGACGCCCCGGGGCTGCCGGGGGACACGACGCCCCGGGGAGGCCGGGGGTCCGGCCGGGCGGCCTACCCGGGGGGACGGCGGGACCCGGCATGCTCCCCGCCGGCAGCGGCCTCGCCGGCCACCGCCAGCTTGTAGGAGCGGTACCGGTGGACGAGGAAGACCGCTACCGCCGCCACGACTATCGCCCCGAGCACGTAGCCGGCGTCGCTGAAGCCGTGCATCACCGCATGCCACTGGCTGCCGACCCCGTAGCCGATGAGGGCCATCGCCGAGTCCCAGACCAGCGAGCCGAGCGCGGTGAGGATCCCGAAGCGGACCAGGGGGACCTCGGCGACGCCGGCGGGCAGGGCGACGAAGTTGCGGACGACCGGGAGCAGTCGGCTGCCGAAGACCCCCGAGCGGGGGTGACGTGCGTACCAGGCCTCGGCCCGGTCGAGGTCCTTGTGGGAGAGCAGGAGGTACCTGCCGTAACGGTCGACGAAGCTCCTGCCGACCGACCGGCCGATCAGCCAGGCGATGTACGCGCCGATGATCTCGCCGGCCACTCCGGCGAGGATGGCGCCCGGCAGGCTCAGCCTGCCCTCGTAGGCGAGGACGCCGGCGAAGCCGAGGGTCAGCTCGGAGGATGTCGGCACGCAGCACGACTGCAGGATCGACAGGAAGAACACGGCGAGATAGCCCGACGACGCCACCAGCGAGGTCGGGTCGATCAGTGCGAGCACCGCCGAAGAGTAGCGGTGGCGAGGTGATCACCCGGCCGAACTGGACGAAGCTTTACCTCCTCGGGGGCGGGACCCCGGTGCTGCCGGTCCGCCCGTCCCGCCGGTCAGCGGCGCGCGTCCTAGCGTCGCAGCGGGCGAACGCCGGTGTCAGACCCGGATGCCCAGTTCGTCCAGGCGCCGGCGCATGTCCGCCTCGTCGCGCTCGAAGATCCGAGCGAGGGCGCGCACGTCGTCGCTGCGGATCGTGATCACCCGGCCGTTGAAGTCGCCCCTCTCGATCTGGATCATCCCGACGTACCGGCGGATCAGGTCCCGTTCGGGGGCGTCGAGCGCCTCGAGGCGGCCCAGGTCGATCCGCACCGGGCTGCCGGTGGCGGGCAGACCGCCTCGGGCGGACCTCCCCGAGCCGCCCTCCCGGGGCAGGAGCTGGTCGACCGGGACCCCGTAGATGGTGGAGAGACGCGCGAGGCGGAGCACCGAGACGATCCGCTCGCCCCGCTCGTAGGCGCCGAGCACCGAGGCCTTGAACTCCCGTCCCGATGCCTCCTCCACCGCCTGGAGCGACAGGCCCTGCTGGCGGCGGATGTGCCGCAGACGCTCACCGACCTCGCGGGCGTAGGCGGGCGAGACATCTTCTTCATCCATGTTGTGCCTCCGTTCGGGCGTCCGGCTCTGGACGACCTTGGGCGCCGGCGGCGCTCGTCGGGCGGGCGTCCCAGGTCCCGGTGAACACGGAGGGTAGCGGGACCAACCACTCTGGACAAGAGGTCGGGGTGATCTGGGGCCACAGAGCACCCGAGCGCTTCTCGTCCGTCTGGTTCGCGGCATTCTGGCGAAGCCGAGGGTGTGCTCTCGGTGGCCCGGCGCCCTCCCCGCGGGCCGTGGCGGCGTCCTCCCCGCGGGCGGTGGCGGGCCTCGCCTCAGGCGTCCGCCGGGCGTCGCAACAACACGAAGTGGTGACCGCGCAGGCGCACCACCTGGCGGGCACGGTAGGCGGCGCCGGTACCGGCGGAGGGGCGGTCGCCGGCGGTGTCGAGCACGACGCTCCAGGCCCGCCCCCAACGGGGTCCGGGGAGGGTGAAACCGAGCTCCTGGTCCCAGGCGTTGAACAGCATGTAGAACGAGTCGTCGACCATCGGCCGACCGAGCTCGTCGGGGTCGGGGATGGCGGCACCGTTCAAGAACACCGCCAGGCTCTTCGCGTAGCCGACCCGCCAGTCGGTGTCGGTCATCTCCTGGCCGTCGGGGCGGAACCAGCCGATGTCGGGCAGGGCCCCCCGGGCGTGCGAGCCCCTCACCGGGCGCCCCTGGAAGAAGCGCCGGCGTCGGAACACCGGATGGCTCCGGCGGAGGGCGACGACCGATTCGGTCCAGTCGAGCAGGTCCCCGTCGAGCTGCTCCCAGTCGTACCAGGAGATCTCGCTGTCCTGGCAGTAGGCGTTGTTGTTGCCCCGCTGGGTGCGCCCGATCTCGTCCCCGCCGAGCAGCATCGGCACACCCTGGGAGAGCAGCAGCGTCGCCAGGTAGTTGCGGACCTGGCGCCGGCGCAGGGCGAGCACCGCCGGGTCGTCGGTGTCCCCCTCGACCCCGCAGTTCCACGAGCGGTTGTCGTCGGTCCCGTCCCGACCGTCCTCGCCGTTGGCCTCGTTGTGCTTGGAGTTGTAGCTCACCAGGTCGCGCAGGGTGAAGCCGTCGTGGCAGGTGACGAAGTTGATGCTCGCGAACGGACGCCGACCGGTCGCCTCGTACAGGTCGGAGCTGCCGGTGAGCCGCTCGGCCAGCTCCCCGATCGGGGCGCCCGCCTGGCGCCAGTAGTCACGGACCGAGTCGCGGTACTTGCCGTTCCATTCCGACCACAGCGGCGGGAAGTTCCCGACCTGGTACCCGCCGTCGCCGACGTCCCACGGTTCGGCGATCAGCTTCACCTGGTTGATGACCGGGTCCTGCTGGATCAGGTCGAAGAACGCCGAGAGCCTGTCGACCTCGTGGAACTGCCGGGCGAGGGTCGCCGCCAGGTCGAAGCGGAAGCCGTCGACGTGCATGTCTTGGACCCAGTAGCGCAACGAGTCCATCAGCAGCTGCAACACGTGCGGGTTGCGCATGTTGAGGCTGTTGCCGGTCCCGGTGGTGTCGTGGTACAGGCGCGGGTTGCCGTCGACGAGCCGGTAGTAGGAAGGGTTGTCGATGCCGCGCATCGACAGCACCGGTCCGAGGTGGTTGCCCTCGGCGGTGTGGTTGTAGACCACGTCGAGGATCACCTCGATG
>JAKABK010000048.1 GCA_021796905.1 Actinomycetes bacterium | reverse complement strand
GTTGCGCCTCGCCGCCGGCGCCCTCCGATCCGGCGGCCCGTGGGCACCGGGCGTCTCCCGCGACGCCCTCCGCAAGCTCGCGGCGAGCGCCCCGGGCGCTCCCGAGGTCTCCGTCGGGGCCCCGGGCCCGGAGGTCGGCAGCCCGGTGGCGCCGACGCCCTCTCAGCCCGGCCCGGTCCCCGGGGCGGAGCTGACCGGGCTCGGTGGTGGGCCTGACGTGGCGGTCGTCTTCGGGGCGATCGCCGAGCGCCGGCGGGTCGGTTTCGTCTACCGGGGGGAGCCCCGGGTGGTGGACCCCTGGAGGTTGTCGTACCGCAGGGGGCGGTGGTACCTGGCGGGCCTCGACCACGCCCGGGGGGAGGCGGGGGAGGAGCGGCTCTACCGCCTGGACCGGGTCGAGGGCGCGATCAGCGCGACCGGCGGACCGGGCGCGTTCGAACGCCCGGCCGGACCGGCGGCCGGGCCGATCCCGCCGTGGCGTCTCGGCGACGGGCCCGAGACCGAGGTCCGGGTGCTCGTCGACGCCGAGGCGGCCCCCGAGGCGGTCGCCTCGGCGGGGGAGGCGGCGGTGGTCTCCCGCCACCCCGACGGCTCGGTCGAGCTGGGGTTGCGGGTGACCAGCAGGGACGGTTTGCGCAGCTGGGTCCTCGGTCTCCTCGACCACGCCGAGGTGCTCGGACCCGCGCAGCTGCGGAGCGAGCTGTGCCACTGGCTGGAGGGCATCGCCGGTCCGGTCGGGGCCGGTCCCGGCCCGGCCGCCGACGAGCCCGGGACCGCCCGGCGGACCGGGGCGCGCGGGTGAGCCGGGCGAGCGCCACCGAGCGGCTCGGTCGGCTCCTCGCGATCGTCCCGTGGGTGGCGAGCAACGACGGGCCGACCGTCGAGGAGGTCTGCGGCCGTTTCGAGGTCGACGAGGCCGACCTGCTCGCCGACCTCGACCTGCTGTTCCTCTGCGGGGTGCACCCCTTCACCCCCGACACCCTGATCGAGGTGGACGTCGCCGACGGGCGGGTCTGGATCCGTTTCGCCGACTACTTCGACCGACCGTTGCGGCTCACCCCCGAGGAGGGCCTGGCCCTGGTGGCCGCCGGGGAGGCGCTGCTGTCGGTGCCCGGCGGGGACCACGACGGGGCGCTCGCGGGGGCGCTCGCCAAGCTCGGGGCGGTCCTCGGGCTCGGCCCCGACCGCCCGGTCGACGTCGAGCTCACCCCGGTCCCCGGCGAGGTCCTCGACCTGATCTCGAAGGGGCAGTCCGAGCAGCGCAAGGTTCGGATCGAGTACTACTCCTTCGGCCGGGACCGGACCACGACCCGGGTGGTCCACCCCTGGCGGGTCTTCAACTCCGGTGGCGACTGGTACCTGAGCGGCTGGTGCGAGCAGGCCGCCGCCGAACGGCTGTTCCGGGTGGACCGGATCCGGCGGGCCGAGCTGCTCCCCGAGCGTTTCGACGCCCCCGACGAGCCGACCGCGACCACCGTGTTCCACCCCGATCCGGCTTCCCCGGTGGTGGTCCTCGACCTCCGGGCCCCGGCGTGGTGGATAGCCGAGAGCTACCCCCACGAGGGGGTCGAGAGGCTCCCCGGCGGGGTGCTGAGGGTCCGGCTCCGGGTCGCCGAGCGGGCCTGGTTGGAGCGGGTGCTGCTGCGGGCCGGCCCGGACGCGACCGTCGTCGAGGGGGACCGCAGCATCGGACCCGACGCCGCGGCCCGGGTCCTCTCCCGCTACCGGCGCCGGGAGCCGGGGGACGGGCGCCGCCCACCCCCGGCCGGGGTTCTGTAGCGTCGAGGTCGTGCCCGAAGCAGCCGAGACCACCGGCCCCGCTCCCGCCCCCCCGGGGACCGCCGGGCCGGCCGATCGGAGCGGCGCTGCCCCCGGCGGGACCCGCCGGCCGGGCAGGGGACGCAACCTCGCCGAGTGGGTGGTGATCGCCGTGGTCGCCCTTCTCGCTGCGCTCGCGGTGAAGACCTGGGTCCTGCAGGCGTTCGTGATCCCGTCGGGCTCGATGGAGCCGACCATCCACATCGGCGACCGGGTCCTGGTCGACAAGCTCGCCTACGACTTCGAGGCGGTCCACACCGGCAACATCGTCGTGTTCCGTCGACCCCCGGCCGACACCGAGGGCGGCAACTTCACCTACCTGATCAAGCGGGTCGTCGGACTGCCCGGCGAGACGCTGCGCTCCGGTCCGCACGGGGAGATCTACGTCGACGGCAAGCTGCTCCACCAGCCGTGGCTGTCGGCGGCGGCCAAGGCGTCGCCGGGACCGCCGATCTGTGACCACGCCCCTGGGATGTCGCTGGTCGACTGTGTCGGCGACACCCTGCACCTCCCGAAGGGCTACTACTACATGATGGGTGACAACCGGGGCGACTCCGACGATTCCCGCTACTGGGGACCGGTCCCGGCCCGTCTGATCGTCGGGCAGGCGTTCCTGCGGATCTGGCCGCTCAACCGGATCCACCTGTTCTGACCGACCCGCCGCCTGCGCTCCGCCCACCCGCTCTCACGACCCGGCGGGGACCGGTCGTCGTCCCGACAGCCGCGCGCCGCCCGGCCACGGTTAAGAACACCGGCCACCCCGCCGATGTAGCACTTGCCGATCGAGATCCGGTCGGAGACCAAGGAGCTACCCGTGGCCACTGTCCGAGCGAGCTGCCCGAGCTGCGGTGACGTAGAGACCACCACCAGAGCAGTCCAGGTGCTGCGCTGCGAGACGACCGGCACCGTCGCGTACGCCTTCGTCTGCCCCGAGTGCCGGTTGCGCGTCGCCAAGGTGGCAACCGAGCACGTCGCGGCCCTGCTGGTCGGCGCCGGCGTACCGGTGATCTCCTGGGAGCTGCCCGCCGAGCTCGACGAACCGAAGATCGGCTATCCGATCTCCCCCGACGACCTCCTCGCGTTCCACGTCGCGCTCGCCGAGCCGGGCTGGCTGGAGCGTCAGGTCTCGGTGCTGCGCGGTGTCGAGCGGGGCATCTGATCCGACTGGCTGTCGGCGCCGCAGGGCGCGACCATCGGGTCGTGTCGCCACTGTGGCTGCTGCCCCTCGCCCTTGCCGGTGCGGCAGCGCTGGTCGCCGCCAGGGGAGCTCGCCTGGCGTCGGCGGAGGCCGCCCGGATGCGCGAGCTGACCGCGCGGATCTCCGCCGAGCGGACCCGCGGAGACCACCTGTCCCTGTCGGGGGCTCCACGCCCGGTGCTCGAGCCGGTCTCCAGGTAGGCTGAGGCCGTGTTCGACCTGAGCCCCGAGAAGATCCTGATCCTCGGGATCATCGCCCTGGTCGTGCTCGGCCCGGACCGGCTCCCGCAGGCCGCCCGTCGGGCGGGAGCGTTCGTGGCCCAGGTCAAGCAGATGAGCGGTGGGCTGCAACAAGAGATGCGCAGCGCTCTCGCCGAGCCCCGCCAGGTGCTCGACGACGCCCGCCAGGAGCTCGGGCTGGCGGGCGTCCCCCGGGTCCCGAACGTCCGGCGGGCGGTGCTCGACACCCTGACCGGGACGGTGGAGACCTCCAGCCGGGTCCCGTCGTCATCCGGGGTGCCCGACGACGCCGAACTGAGCGGTGGGCTCCCTCCGCCTCCCGACGATCCATCGCTCAACTAGGAGCCCCCGGTGGCCGTGATCGACCAGCGGGACCCCTCCGGAGGCTCCGAGCCTCCCGGTGGCGAGGAGGTGGTCACCGAAGCGGGGACCATGACGCTCTGGGAGCACCTGACAGAGCTGCGCAACCGGATCATCGTCTGTGTCGTGGCCGTGATCGTGACGAGCATCGGCGCGTGGTTCCTGTACGGACCGGCCATCGACTTCATGCGCCAGCCGTACTGCCATTTCGCCCGGCTCCACAAGGACCTCACCTTCGGGGGCGGCTGCAAGCTGTACTTCACCGGACCGGTCGAGGGTTTCACGACCCGTCTCAAGGTGAGCGTCTACATCGGCATCGCCATCGCCGCCCCGGTGTGGCTGTTCGAGCTGTGGATGTTCATCACCCCGGGGCTGAAGAAGAACGAGAAGCGCTACATCCTGCCTTTCGTGGCGGCAGCCACCTGCCTGTTCGCCATGGGGGTCACCGTCGCGATCCTCGTGTTCCCGCGGGCGCTGCGCTGGCTCATCCTGGTGAGCGGACCGGGGATCGTCCCGCTGTTCCAGCCGACCAAGTACTTCACCTTGTACGTGTTCATGGCCGTCGCCTTCGGCCTGGTGTTCATCTACCCGCTGATCCTCGTCGCGTTGGAGATCACCGGGGTGGTGCCCAGTGCCAAGTGGCGCAAGTGGCGCCGACCGGCGATCGTCGCGGTCGCCGCGGTCGCTGCGGTCGCCACCCCGAGCAACGACCCGTACTCGTTCATGGCCCTGGCGATACCGATGTACATCTTCTACGAGCTGGCGATCATCGTCGGGCGGCTCATGAAGAAGTAGCCGGCGCCGGTCCCCGGGGTCGGAGCGGCGAGGCGCTAGAAAGGACGTCGTGGTCCCAGCCCGGGTAGCCGACGCCACCCGCTCCGGCCGTCCCGGCAGTGGGCCCCCGGCGCCGGCGGTGACCGCCCCGGAGGTGCGGGCCGGTTTCGAGGCCGACGCCGGTTTCGCGCTGGACCGGTTCCAACGCGAAGCGCTCGACGCGCTCGACGCCGGCCGCAGCGTGGTGGTCGCCGCCCCGACCGGGTCGGGCAAGACCGTCGTGGCCGACTACGCCGTCGCCCGGGCTCTCGCCGAGGGCCGCAAGGCGTTCTACACCACCCCGCTCAAGGCGCTCTCCAACCAGAAGTACGCGGAGCTGGTCGCCCGCCACGGCAGGGACCGGGTCGGCCTGCTCACCGGGGACAACGCGCTGAACGGCGACGCCGAGGTGGTGGTGATGACCACCGAGGTGCTGCGCAACATGATCTACGCCGGCTCCCCGACCCTCGACCGGCTCCGCTACGTGGTCCTCGACGAGGTCCACTACCTGCAGAACGCGTACCGCGGCCCGGTGTGGGAAGAGGTGATCATCCACACGCCGCCCGACGTCGACCTGGTGTGCTTGTCGGCGACGGTCTCCAACGCCGACGAGCTCGCCGACTGGATCCGCACGGTGCGGGGGGACACCGCGACGGTGATCGAGGACCACCGTCCCGTCGCCCTGCACGACTTGTACCTGGTCGGCGACCGTGCCGCCGCCGAGCCGCTGCTGCTGCCGACCCTGGTCGACGGGCACCCCAACCCCGAGGCGCTCGCCGTCGACGCCCGCAGCGAGCGCGGTCCGTGGCCGGGCGGCCAGCGCAACCGCCGCCGAGGCCGGCTGTACACCCCCCACCGGCGGGAGGTGGTCGACCTGCTCGAGGAGCGGGGCATGCTCCCGGCGATCTGTTTCATCTTCAGCCGCAAGGCCTGCGACGACGCGGTGGTGCAATGCGCCCGGGAGGGTGGGCGGCTCACCTCGGCCGAGGAGCGCCGCCTGATCCGGGAGATCGTCGAACGCCACGTCGAGCCGCTGGGCGACGACGACCTCCGCCTGCTCGGCTACGCCGACTGGCTCGCCGGGCTCGAGGCCGGCTTCGCCGCCCACCACGCCGGGATGGTGCCGCCCTTCAAGGAGGCCGTCGAGGCGTGTTTCGCCGCCGGGGCGGTGAAGGTGGTCTTCGCCACCGAGACCCTCAGCCTCGGCATCAACATGCCGGCCCGCTCGGTGGTGATCGAGAAGCTGACCAAGTTCACCGGTGAGCGTCACGAGCTCCTCACCGCCGGCGAGTACGCCCAGCTCACCGGCCGCGCCGGGCGGCGGGGCATCGACGAGGTGGGCTACGCCGTCGTCCCCTGGTCGCAGTGGGTCACCTTCGACCAGGTGGCCGGGCTGGCGGGGACCCGGACCTACCCGCTCACGAGCAGCTTCCGGCCGACCTACAACATGGCGGTCAACCTGGTGGACCGGTACTCCGCCGCCGACGCCCACCACCTGCTCAACCTGAGCTTCGCCCAGTACCGGGCCGACGTCGACGTCGTGCGGCTGGAAGCCCAGCTGGAGCGCACCCGCCAGGCCCTGGCCGAGGCGCTCGCCCAGGCGACCTGCGAGGACGGCGACGTCGCCGAGTACCGCAGCCTGCAGCGGATCCGGGACGACACGCCCGTCGCTCCGGCGGTGCGGGCCGAGGTCACCGGGGCCCTCGAAGCGGTCCAGCCGGGCGACGTGCTGGTCCTGCCCGGCCGTCGCGGGGCGGGGCGCGTCGCGGTGCTCTCGACCAGCCGCCGGCGTGGCGGCGAGGTCCGCGTCCGGGCCATCACCCCGGAGCGCCACGTGCTCGTCCTCGGCGCGGGGGATTTCCCCGCCCCCCCGAGAGCCGTCGGACGGGTGACCCTCCCCGCTCCCTACGCCCCGCGCAACGCCGGGTTCCAGCGGCGGGTCGCCTCCTCGCTCGTCGCCGCCCGCCTCGACGAGAGCGCCGGCACGCTCGGGCGCCGCCGCCCCCGGCGGCGTGACGGCTCCGGCGACACCGGCCCGGTGGCAGCCCTTCTCGCCGACCACCCGGTGGGGCGCTGCCCCGATCTCCGCACCCACCTGCGCGCCCTCGAGCGTGCCGAGCGCCTCACCCGCGACGCCGACCGCATCGAGCGGCGGGTGAAGGGCCGCTCCGAGTCGCTGGCCCGGCAGTTCGACCGGGTCCTCGAGCTCCTCGGGGAGCGGGGTTACGTCGAGGGGTGGGCGCTCACCGACGCCGGCGCCCGCCTCGCCCGCCTCTACCACGAGTCGGACCTCCTGGTCGCCGAGGCGATGGAGGGGGGGCTCCTCGACGGTCTCGGCCCCGAGGAGCTCGCCGGGCTGGTCTCGGCGTTCAGCTTCGAGGCCCGCCGGGCGGGGGAGGGGAGCGCCTACCTGCCGACCGCCGCCCTGCGGGAGCGCTGGCCGCGCCTCGAGCGCCTCGCCGCCGAGCTCGTCGCCCGGGAGGACCGTGCCGGCCTGCCCCTCACCCGCCTACCGGACCCCGGCTTCGTGGCGACCGCCCACCGCTGGGCCCACGGCGGCGAGCTGTCGGGGATCCTCGAGGACGACGAGATCTCCGGCGGCGACTTCGTGCGCAACGTGAAGCAGCTGATCGACCTGCTCCGCCAGCTCGGGGACCAGGCGCCGGACCCGGCCACCGCGGCGGCCGCCCGGAGGGCCGCCGACACCATGTTCCGGGGTGTGGTTGCCGCCTCCTCGGTGGCCACCGGCGCCGGCGACCCGCCCGGATAGGCGCAGCTCAGGGCCCCCGCATTGCCGGGGTGGGGGAAGGGAGGCACGGTAGGCTCCCCGCTCGCGATGGCCAACGACCCGGCTCAGTACGTGACCGAGAACTGGACCGAGGAGGAGGCCGCGGTCCTCCGTCGCTACTTCACCAACCTCGAGGGACCGGTCTTCGCCCTGGTCAACCTCCCCGAGGTGGTCAAAGGGGCGCTGTTCGCCCGGTACTCCCGGTCGGCCAAGAGCCTGCGACGCCTGTTCCTCGACGAGTTCGTCGGCGACCTCGACGTGAGCGGCGACCACGGGGTGGACGCCACTGTCGGCCTGGCCCGAGCGGAGCAGCTCTACGACAAGGTGTTCTTCGAGTACGGCGACGACTCCGTCGCCCAGCTCGGTGGTGTCCACCTGGCCTGCGAACAGGCCTCCAACCTGCTCACCAAGGCGATCGAGTGGAGCCGGTTGATGTCGTACATGGAGAAGTCCACCCGCTACGTGGCCTACGACGCCCGGATGGGCAACGGCCGCTACCGCTACCACCGTGATCCCGAGGTGCTCGACTCGCCGCTCGGGGCCCGCTTCGTCGGTGACCTCGACCGGATCTTCGACGTCTACGCCGACCTGCTGCCCCGGGTCGGGGCGTACCTCGCCGGCGAGCACCCGAAGTCCCCCGGGGACTCCGACCTCGTGTGGCGCCGGTCGGTCCGAGCCAAGGCCTACGACGCGCTGCGCGGTCTGCTGCCCGCCGCAGCAACCGCGAACCTCGGGATCTACGCGAGTGGGCAGGCCTACGAGGCGCTGCTCGTGCGTCTCGCCGCCCACCCGCTGCCCGAGGCCCGCAGCTACGCCCAACTGATGCTCGCCGAGCTGCGCAAGGTGATCCCGTCGTGGGTGAAGCGCGTCGATGTCGCCGACCGCGGACGGGAGTGGTCGGCCTACCTGGCGGACACCCGGGAGGGGATGCAGCAGCTCGCCGACTCGCTGTTCCCCGACGACCCCCCGGCCGCCCCAGCCGTCGGTGGCGAACCGCAGGTGACCCTCGTGGACTGGGACCCCGAAGCCGAGGTCAAGCTGGTCACCTCGATGCTCTACCCCTACACCCACCTGCCCGAGGCCGCTGTCGCGGAACGGGTCGCGGTCATGTCCGAGGCGGAGCGGACCGCGGTGGTCGAGCGTTACAGCGGCGACCGGCGCAACCGGAGGCACAAGCCGGGACGGGCACTCGAGCGAAGTGGTTACCGCTTCGAGGTGACCTCCGACTACGGGGCGTTCAGGGACCTCCAACGCCACCGCCTCCTCACCGTGGAGTGGCAGGAGCTGAGCCCCGCCCACGGCTACACCATGCCCGAAGCGGTCGTGGCGGCCGGCGGCGCCGGCGCCTACCGGGCGGCGATGGAACGCTCCGCCGCCCTGCACGGCGCCCTGCAGGGACGTTTCGGGCCCACCCGGGCGGCCTACGCGGTCTCACTGGCGTACCGGATCCGCTACGTGATGCAGTTCAACGCCAGGGAGGCGATGCACCTCCTCGAGCTGCGGACCGGTCCTGCGGGTCACCCCGAGTACCGCAAGGTCGGCCAGCAGATGCACGACCTGATCGCCGAGCAGGCAGGGCACCGGGCGGTGGCGGCGATGATGCGCTTCGTCGACCACGCCGACTACGACAGGACCGTGCTCGCTCGCCTCGACGGGGAGCGCAGGGCCGATGCCCGACGCAGCGCCGCCCGGGGGGCCTGATCCGTCCGGGTCCCCGGCGAA
>JAKABK010000047.1 GCA_021796905.1 Actinomycetes bacterium | reverse complement strand
CTTCTACCCCGGTCCGACCTGGCGGGCAGCGCTCCGGGACCTGACCCCAGGAGCGAACGTCATCGTCAACCCCTCGAGCGGGCCGGGGTCCCGCTTCGACCCCAACTACTCGCGGGTGGTGAGAGCCGCGAGGGCACGCGGGGGGAAGCTGTGGGGCTACGTCGATACGAACTACACCCGGACCCCGCTGTCGTCGCTGGTCACCCAGATCAGGGAGTACCGGAGCTGGTACGGCATCACCAACGTCTTCTTCGACGACGTATCGAGCGACCCGGGCGCGCTGGGCTACTACCGCTCCGCCAGCGAGGCGGTGCGCGCCGCCGACCGTCGAGCGTCGGTCATGCTCAACCCGGGCGACTACCCGGCGTGGCGCTACGCCACCCTCGGCGACGTGATCGTCGTGTTCGAAGGTGACCTCAGCTCCTTCCTCGCCTCCCGACCGCCCCCATGGGTGCGCTCCCATCCGGCCTCGATGTTCGCCGACCTGGTCTCCGCGGTACCCGCGGCAGACCTGCGCTCGGTGCTCAGGCTCGCGCGCCTGCGCCACAGCGGCTACGTGTACGCCACCGACCACGTAGAGGTCTCCACCCTCTACGAGCAGCTCCCGAGCTACTGGCCGACGGAGATCGCCGACACCTGCGCCACGGCCGACCGGCCGGGCACCCCTGCGAGGCCCTGAGGGGCGCGCACCCGCGGGCGGGACCGGGGACCGGGCCCGGCGGTGATCATCCCTCGAACGGAGGGATACCCATGGTCGAAGCGTGGGTCATCGTGAGCGAGTACGGCGGGGCGAGGTCCACGCCGTCGGGCTTGTGGAGGTAGCCGGGCCCGTTTCCGGGGACCCCGGTCACGCCGTACTGCCAGACGATCTCGTTGGTGTGCGGGTCGATCACGATGACCCGGTCGTTGTGGTCGTCGTTGGCGAGGATGTCGCCGTTGGGGAGCGGCATCGCCAGGGACGGCTCGTCGAGGGCGTTCCTGCCGGTCGGGGCGTAGCGCCACAGCAACTGCCCCTGGGCGTTGAACTCCTCGATGACCCCGGGCTTGGTGTAGGCGGCGACGAGGAAGACACCGGGGCGGACCTCGTTGGTGTCGGAAGGGTAGGAGATCCCCGGTGGGTGGGTGGACCAGAGGACCTTCCCGGCCGGGGTCATCTCGTCGACCCAGTCGCCGTTGATCTCGGTCACGAGCCAGTTGCCGTTGGTCAGCGGGAACATCCCGTTCGGGCTGCCCCAGCGCAGTGGAGGTTCGTGGTAGCAGTACGGGTCGGTCTCGCCGTAGACGTGCAGCAGCGTCGAGGTCCTGGTCGATATGTACAGCAGCCGGCAGTTCATGATGTCGGCGGAGATGACGTTGCCGTTGGGCAGCACCATGGCGTCGTCGGGGTTGTGGAGGTAGCCCGGGGCGGAGCCCGCCACGCCGGGGTGGCCGTAGTGCCAGACGATCCGGTCGGTCTGGAGGGAGATCTCCGAGATCGTGGCCTGGCTCTCCTGGGTGGCCAGGATGTGCCTGCCGTGCGGCGAGAAGAAGGCGTCGTCGGGCATGCGGAACGGCCCGGGAATGGGGTGGCCGGGCGTCGGGAACTGCCAGAGGATCTGGCCCTTGGGGTCGACCAGCAGCAGCCGGTTGTTGTCGCGGTCGGCGATGAGGACCGGCCCCGGCAGGACCGACGGGTTCGATCCGGGCTGGAGGTGACCGGGCTCGCCCTTGGCGGCCGCCTCGAGCGAAGCGACCCAGGACTCGGGCGTCCACGCCTTGCGCAGCGTGTGCGCCGAGGGTTCACGCGTGTGGTGGTTGGGGGCGGTGCGTGCCGCCGACGACCGCCGCCTCGACACCGCCCCACCGCCGGTCGTGACCACAGCGGCGACGGCCGCGACGACCAGGGCCAGGAGCGCAGCGGCGCTCACCGCCCGCCTGCGGCGGGTGGTCCGGTGGTGCCGGCCACGGCGGGCGCCTCTCGTGTGGCCCGGTGGGCGATCCGGGTGGGAGCTGGGGTCGGGGGGGCGCGATCCGGGAGACACCATAGAAGTCGCCCGATGCTAGGAGCGGCGCTGCCTGCCCCGGGGGTCGCGTCCTGCCAGGAGCTGGCGCATCCGCCCGAGCAGCGATCGATCCGAGACGACGCAGCGTCGGGGGGTAGCGTCCGAGCATGCAATCCCACCACGGCGCATGGGTCCGCTACGGCGATCCCCTCACCGGCGCGGAGATCGATTTCGCCGCCGAGCACTACGCAGTGGCGATCCTGCAGCCGTGGGAGACCGATGCGGCCCAGCGCTTGAAGGCGCTGCGGTCCGACATGGTGGTGCTCTGCTACAAGTGCCTGTCCTCGTCGCGGAGCTACGAGCGCGGTCCGGTCCACACCTCGGGCGTGAGCCACCCCGAGGCCGAGGAGGCCGGGGAGCACTGGTTCGCCCACCGGGCCGACGGCTCACGCATCGAGTGGGGCGCGTACCCCGGTCACTGGCAGATGGCCGTCTGGGACGAGGAGTACCGAGAGCGCTGGGCTGACAACGTCGCCGACGACCTGGACGGTTCGGTCTGGGACGGGGTCATGGCCGACAACGACGTCTACGACGACTACTACGGGCTGTGCCCGCCGATCGAGGGCGGCAGGGCGATGGGCGACATCCGCAGCGCCCTCGACCGGCTGGTCACCACAGCCGGCCAGCGCCTCGAATCGATCGGGAAGATCCTCGTACCGAACATCGCCGAGTCGCGCCGCGAGCCGGGCCGCTGGGCCCGCCACGCTGCTTTCGGCGGCGGGCTGGAGGAGGTGTGGCTCGCCTACGAGCACGACCGCCACCTCGACCCCGACACCTGCCTCGCCCAGGCGGCCGAACTGCGCGGCCCGGGACTGAAGATCCTCCGGACGGCGTCGGACGGCAGCGACACCCACCCCAACTTCCTGTACGGCCTCGCAGCCATGTGGGTCCTCCTCGGCGGCCAGGACGCGCTCTTCACGGCAACGGCCCATGACGGGTACTCGGCGACACCCTTCGTCGCCGAGCTCGACGCCGACCTCGGTAGCCCGCTCGGGGAGCCGCAACAGCAGGGCAACGGGTGGTCGCGGGCGTTCACCGCCGGCTGGGCCGCGGTCAACCTCAACCACAACCAGCGGCGCAGGATCACCTTCGAGCTCCCCGCTGGTCTCCGCAGCGTCGACGGCCGCAGCGCTCCGGACCACGTCACCGTCGAGGCCCACCACGGAGCGCTCTTCGTCAGGGACTGACACCGCTACGCGCGCCACGGTCCACGAGGCCGGCGAACGCGGCCAGCGCACGCGGCCGGGCCGGCCCGGACCGGGCTCGGGGCGGCCCTCGGGGCACCCGGGACCCGCCCCGCTCCGGATCGAGACCGCCGAGGGACCGAGGATCGGCCAGGATCGTCACCGTGAACGAGCTCGTGGCCCTCGACCTGCCAGCCGGTCCCGCGTGGGTGGAGGCCCTCCGACGTGCATGGGACGCCGGCGACGCCGTCCTGCCCCTCGACCGACGCCTGGCACCGGCCGCCCAAGTGGTGGTGCTGCAGACCCTCGCCGCCGGGACGGTGGTGACCGACAGCGGACGGGAGCGTCTGCCCGGCGGCCGGCCGGTCGAGCCGGGCGACGCCCTGGTGATGGCCACCAGCGGCACCGCCGGGACACCCAAGGGGGTGGTGCTCACCCACGAGGCGGTGGCCGCCTCGGCCCGGGCGACCACCGCCCGCCTCGGCCTGGACCCCTCGGCGCAGCGCTGGCTGGCGTGCCTGCCCCTCAACCACATCGGCGGGCTGAGCGTGATCACCAAGGCGCTCTGCACCGGCGCCGGGCTGACCGTGCTACCCGGATTCGAACCCGACGCGGTCCTCGCCGCCGCAGGGCCCGAGGTGGTGGTCTCATTGGTGCCCACCGCCTTGCGCCGGGTGGGGTCCGGGGCGTGGCACACCGTGGTCCTCGGCGGGTCCGCCCCGCCCGAGGCCCTCCCGGCGAACGTGGTCAGCACCTACGGGATGACCGAGACCGGCAGCGGTGTGGTCTACGACGGGACGCCCCTCGACGGGGTCGAGGTGACCGTCGACGACGCCGACGGGCAGGTCCGGGTGCGCGGACCGATGCTGCTGCGGTCCTACCGCGACGGGCGGGTACCCCTCGACGCCGGGGGGTGGCTCGCCACCGGCGACGCCGGGCGCTTCGTCGACGGGCGCCTGGTCGTCGACGGTCGGCTGTCGGAGCTGATCGTCACCGGGGGGGAGAACGTCTGGCCGACCCCGGTGGAGGCGATCATCGCCGAGCACCCCGCGGTGGCCGAGGTGGCGGTCGCCGGCCGCCCCGACCCCGAGTGGGGAGAGCGGGTCGTCGCGTTCGTCGTGCCTTCCCCCACCCGACCCCCGCCCTCCCTCGACGAGCTGAGGGGACTGGTACGCGACCGGCTCGCCGGGTTCGCCGCACCGCGGGAGCTGGTGGTCGTCGACGCGCTGCCGAAGACCTCCATCGGGAAGCTGCGACGAGCCGACTTGGCCTAGGTTGGTCCGGTCCGCCACTTCGGGAGGTCTTTCCCTTGACCATGCAGTACCGCCGCCTCGGTCGCTCCGGGCTCCAGGTGTCCGTCCTTTCCTTCGGCAGCTGGGTGACCTTCGGCCCCCAGCTCGCCGCCGGGGGCGGGGCCGAGGAGTGCCTGTCGGCCGCCTACGAGGCCGGGATCAATTTCTTCGACAACGCCGAGTCCTACGCCGGGGGTGAGTCCGAGCGGATCATGGGCGAATCGATCCGCCACCTCGGCTGGCCGCGCCACAGCTACGTGGTGTCCACCAAACTGTTCTGGGGCATCCACGACGGAGTGGTGAACATGCGCAACACCTTGAACCGCAAGTACCTGTCCCAGGCGATCGACGCCTCACTCGAGCGTTTCGGGCTCGATTTCGTCGATCTCGTGTTCTGCCACCGGGCCGACCCGAGCACCCCGATCGAAGAGACCGTGTGGGCGATGTCGGATATGGTCAGCTCCGGGAAGGCGCTCTACTGGGGCACCTCGGAGTGGACCGCCGACGAGATCCGAGCCGCTTGGGGGATCGCCGAACGCCACCACCTCCACAAACCGGTGATGGAACAGCCCCAGTACAACCTGTTCACCCGCCGGCGCGTCGAGCAGGAGTACGCCCGGCTCTACGACGACATCGGCCTCGGGCTCACCACCTGGAGCCCGCTGTCGTCGGGCCTGCTGAGCGGGAAGTACACCGACGGTATCCCCGAGGGGAGCCGGGCCGCCCTTCCCGGCTACGAGTGGCTGCGTGACTCGCTCACCGACCCCGACCGCAACAACGCGGTGCGGGAACTGCAGAAGATCGCCGGCTCGCTCGACGCGACCCTCGCCCAGCTGGCGATCGCCTGGTGCGTGCGCAACCCGCACGTCTCGACGGTGATCACCGGCGCGAGCCGGGTCTCGCAGGTCCACGACAACCTCGGTGCCCTGGATGTCGTCGACCGGCTCGACCCGGGCGTGCTCGCCCAGATCGACACCATCACCTCCGGGCTCGCCCGGTAGCCGCCCGGGCGGGGCGGGTCCCCGACCGTCGGCCCCGGCCGGCCCTAGCCGGCCCCGGCGGGCTCCACCGGCCCGACCGTCTCGGCCGGCTCGGCCGGCTCGACCCGCTCCGCCCTGCTGGTGCGCATCTTGATCTCCGGGAGCAGCCAGGTGAGCAGGAACGACACCGCCCCGATCGGTACCGCAACCACGAACACGACGTCGATGCTCGACGAGTAGGCCGCTCTCACCCCGTGGAGCACTGCAGGCGAGAGCTGCGAGAGGCGTCCAGGGCTGATCGACTCCCCGAGACCAGCAGGTACCCGGAGACCCTTCAGGTCGGACGCGAGCCGGGTTCGCAGGACGTTGGCGAAGATCGCCCCGAAGACCGCGGCGCCGAAGGACCCGCCGATCGAGCGGAAGAAGGTGGCCCCGGCGGTGGCCACTCCCAGGTCCTCGTGGTCCACGGCGTTTTGCACCGCGATCACGAGGACCTGCATCACCCCGCCGAGACCGAGGCCCATCACCGCCATGTAGATCGACATGAGCACGGTCGACGTCGAGGCACCGACGGTCGACAACAGATAGATCCCGAGGGTCATCACCGCGCACCCGAGCACCGGGAACACCTTGTAGCGACCCCATCGGCTGATCAGGAACCCCGAGACGATCGAGGTGAGCAGCAGACCGCCCATCAAGGGAAGCAGCTGCAACCCCGATGTCGTCGGGTCGACGCCCTTGGCGACCTGCAGGAACACCGGCAGGAAGGTCACCGCTCCGAACAGGGCGAAGCCGACCACGAAGCCGATGGCGCTCGCCGCGGAGAAGACCTTGTTGGAGAACAGCTGGAGCGGGAGGATCGGCTCGACAGCCCGACGCTCGGCCAGCGCCCACGCGGCGAGGAGCACGACGCCGGCGGCACCGAGGACGAATATCGGGGCCGAGGCCCACGGGTAGGTCGTGCCCCCCAGGCTGACCAGCAGCACCAGGGAGGTCACGCCGAGGGACAGCAGCACCGTCCCCCGGTAGTCGATCACCCGCCGGACCCGGCTCAGGTTCCCGGGCAGCACCAGAGCGGTGACCACCAGGGCTAGGAAGCCGATCGGCACGTTCAGGTAGAACACCCACCGCCAGCTGGCGTCCTGGGTCAACAAACCGCCGAGGAGCGGTCCGATGACGGTCGTCACGGCGAACACCGCCCCGAACAGACCCTGGTACTTGCCCCGCTCACGCGGCTCGACCACGTCTCCGATGATCGCCTGGGCCCCGACCATGAGCCCGCCGGCGCCGAGACCTTGGATCGCCCGGAAGACGATCAGCATGTCGAGGGTCTGGCTGATCCCAGACAGCGCCGAGCCGAACAGGAAGATCACGATCGACGCCTGGAAGTAGCGTTTCCTGCCGTAGAGGTCCCCGAGCTTCCCCCACAGCGGCGTCGAGACCGTCGAGGTCAGCAGGTAGGCGGTGACGATCCACGCGATGTGCGACGCCCCGCCGAGATCCCCGACGATCGTCGGCAGCGCGGTCGACACCACCGTCTGGTCGAGGGCGGCGAGCAGCATGCCGAGCAGCAGGGCGCCGATGACGAGCAGCAACCCGCGTCGGTCGAGCTCCAGGATCGCCCCGCTCTGGGGGTCGCCCGGACCACCCGGGGGGACGGCCTCGAAGGCTTCGGTCACGACCGGCTCCTCTCGGCGCGGCCCGGCCGGACCGTCGCGTGATGCCGGTCAGTATAGGCAACTTGCACACCATGCAAACTGCCGGCGTGTGCCGGCCGGCTTCAGGGGGTGGCGACCTGGAAACCGACCGGCTGGAGGTGTCGGTGGAACAGCGCTTGGAGGATCCGGCGGACCACCGGGGCGGCGACCGACTCGCCGTACCCGGACTTCTCCATGAAGCTGTCGACCACGTAGCGCGCCGAGTAGGCGGGCGCGAAGGCCACGAACACCGAGGTGTCCTGACCGGGGGAGCTGGCGATCTGGGCGGTGCCGGTCTTGCCGGCGACCTGGAGGCCGGCGAGGTCCGAGCCGTGGTAGACGGGGTAGCCGGTGCCCAAGGGGTTGTGGGTGACCCCGAGGTACCCCTTGATCATGGCGTTGCGGTCGGCGGTGGTGAGCGAGGCGGCGTGGCCCTCGACGACAGGGTGGTACCCCTTGACCAGCTTCCCGTCGGGTGAGCGTATGGCGAGCACGAGCTGGGGGCGGTAGCGGGTCCCGCCGTTGGAGAACGTGGAGTAGGCGTTGGCCAACTGGATCGGGGTGACCTCGTCCTGGAACTGACCGATCGCCATCTCCATGCTGTCGCCGACCACCCAGTAGCCGAGGGCGTCGGGGTTGTTGGGCTGGGCCTTCTTCAACGCCACCTGCTGGGCGGGGGTGGGGATCAGCCCGGCCGCCTCGCCCGGCAGGTCGATCCCGGTGGGCTTGCCGAGCCCGTAGCTGTAGGCGACCTTCTGCAAGGCGATGGGACCGAAGCGGGACTGGCCGTACCACAGCTTCATGCCCACGACGTTGAAGTAGTTGTCGCTCGAGACGGTCAGCGCCTGGGAGACGTTGATGATCCCCGCTCCGATCCCACCGGCGTCGTGGAAGACGTGACCGGCGACGACGATGTAGCCCTTGGAGTCGTTGAACAGCGAGGTCGGGGTGATCACCCCGTAGTGGAGCCCGGCGGTGGCGCTCACCACCTTGAACGTCGACCCCGGTGCGTACTGGCCCTGGATCGCCCGGTTCTCGAGCGGGTCGTCGGGGTTGTCGATCAGGGAGCGGTACTCGGCGGTGGTGATCCCCTGGTCGAACCACTGCGGGTTGAAGGTCGGCTCGGTCGCGAGCACGAGCACCTGGCCGTTGTGGGGGTCCTCGACCACCGCCGAGCCCCCCGGGGACTGGAAGTGACCGACCCCGTTGCCGGCCGGCTCGGCGCGGGCGACCTTCTGGCCCTGGAGGATCGAGGTGTCGGCGACCTCCTGGGCCTTGCCGTCGAGGGTGAGGACCACGTTGTCGCCCGGGACCGGCGGGGTGTGCCGGACGACGCGGATCACCTGGCCCTGTGCGTCGACCTGGTAGACGGTGACCCCGGGGCGGCCCTCGAGGTAGGGCTGGAGCTCGGCCTCGATCCCGCTCTGGCCGATCACGTCACCGCCTTGGTAGTGCTCGGAGGGGTAGGCCTTCTGCAGCGAGGTCAGTTCGGCCGAGTCGATCTGGCCGACGTAGCCGATCACGTCGCCGGCGTACATGCCGAGGGGGGTCACGTACGGCTCGGAGACCGTCTGCGCGCTGACACCGGGGAACTCGCCGGGGTGCTCCTCGAGGTAGAGGACCTCGCTGGCGGTGGGGTCGGTGAGCACCGGCACGGGGGTCAGGGGGCTGAACTGCGGGTTGTCGATCGCCTGGCGGAGGGCGGCCCGGGACATGCCGAGCAGCACCCCGAGGTTCGACTCGGCCGCCGGGGTGACCACGTCGCGCTGGACCTCGATCACCGGGACCGCCTTGTTGGCGACGAGCGGCTGGCCGGAACGGTCGAGGATCTCGCCTCTCGGGGCCGGGGTGTAGATCGTGACCAGGTTGGCGGAGACGACGCTGCGGCTCGCGACGCTGTGGTCGACCACGTCGAGGAACACCAGACGCGCGATG
>JAKABK010000046.1 GCA_021796905.1 Actinomycetes bacterium | reverse complement strand
CGGGCGGCCCTCGGCGTCCCGGCCGTTGATCTCGGCGAGGACCGCTTCGGCGTCGGGGTCGTCGTAGCGACCCTCGGTCGGGTAGTCCCAGGTGAGGTCGAGGATCGGGCGGTCCATCTCGTCGGTCGACCCGGCCAGGCGTTCCCGGACCCGACGTCCGAGGTGGTACGCGAACCACAGGTCGCTGCGAGCGTCCCCTGCGGGCTCGACCGCCTGGTGGTGCCATTGGAGCAGCCGCTGGGTGTTGGTGAAGCTCCCCGACTTCTCGGTGTGGGCGGCCGCAGGGAAGAAGAACACCTCCGTGCCGATCTTGTCGGTCTCGAGCTCCCCCGTCTCGATCTCGGGACCGTCCTTCCACCAGGTAGCCGACTCGATGAGCGCGAAGTCGCGCACCACCAGCCAGTCCAGGTTGGCCATCCCCATCCTCTGCAGGTGGGCGTTCGCCGAACCGACCGCCGGGTTCTCGCCCAAGAGGAAGTAGCCCTTGCAGCGGCCCTCGAGCTGCTCCACGACCGTGTCGTAGGTGCTGTGGCCGCCGGTGATCCGTGGCAGGTAGTCGAAGCAGAAGTCGTTGTCTGCGGTTGCAGTCGGGCCCCACCACGCCCGGAGCAGGCTGACCGTGTAGGCGTCGAGGGCCGCCCAGTACCCCTTCTCGGTCGAGTCGGCCCGAACGAAGTCGGCGAGGGTCTCGTGACGGTGGGCGTGGGGCATCGGGATGTACCCGGGCAGCAGGTCGAAGAGCGTCGGGATGTCACTCGAGCCCTGGATGCTCGCGTGGCCCCGCATCGCCTCGATCCCCCCGCCGGGCCGACCGATGTTGCCGAGCAGCAACTGGAGGATCGACGCGGCCCTGATGAACTGGACCCCGACGGTGTGCTGGGTCCAGCCGACCGCGTACACGAAGGCGGTGGTGCGCTCCCGACCGGAGTTGGAGGTGACCAGGTCGCAGACCCTCCGGAGGGTCTCGGGTGGGACCCCGCAGACCTCCTGGACCATCTCCGGGGTGTAGCGGGCGAAGTGACGTCTCAGGATCTGGAGCACGCAGCGGGGGTGCTGGAGGGTCTCGTCGCGCTCGGGTCCGACCCCGGCCGGGTCGCGCGTCCCGGCAAGGAAATCGTCGTCACGGCGGTCCTGGTCGCGCGCCCCGGAGGCGGCGTTGACGACCCGACCCTCGTACTGCCAGGTGTCGGTGCGGTAACGGCCGGTGGCAGGGTCGAACCCGGAGAAGATCCCACCGAGGTCCTCGGTGTCCTGGTAGTCGGCGGAGACGATGCTCGACGCGTTGGTGTAGGCCCTGACGTACTCCTCGAACCACTTGCCCTCGCTCAGCACGTGGTTGATCACCCCGCCGAGGAAGGCGATGTCGGTGCCCGCCCGCAGCGGCACGTAGAGGTCGGCGAGGGCGCTGGTGCGGCTGAAGCGGGGGTCGACGTGGACCACCACCGCCCCCCGGGCCTTGGCCTCGACCACCCACTGGTAGGCGACGGGGTGGGCCTCGGCCATGTTGGAGCCCTGGATCACGATGCAGTCCGAGTGCTGCAGGTCTCCGGGGAAGGTCGTCGAGCCGCCCCGACCGAAGGAGGTCCCGAGCCCGACGACAGTCGAGCTGTGGCAGATCCGGGCCTGGTTCTCGACCTGCACGACCCCGAGGGCGGTGAACAACTTCTTCAGCAGGTAGTTCTCCTCGTTGTCGAGCGTCGCCCCGCCCAGGCTCGCCAGGCCCATGCTGCGACGCACCCGCTTGCCGTCGTGCTCCCACTGCCAGCCGGCGCGCCGGGCTGCGATGACCCGGTCGGCGACCATGTCCATGGCGGTGTCGAGGTCGAGCGGCTCCCAGTCGGTGGCGTACGGCCGGCGGTAGAGCACCTGGTGGAGACGACCGGAGCCGGTCGTGAGCTGGAGGGTGGCGGACCCCTTGGGGCACAGCCGTCCCCGGCTGACCGGCGAGTCGGGGTCACCTTCGATCTGGACGACCCGCCCGTCGGTCACGTACACGTCCTGGGCGCAACCGACCGCGCAGTAGGGGCACACCGACTTGACCACCCGGTCGGCGCCGGCGACCCGAGCCTCCCTGCGCCGGGTCCCCCGGGAGACCACCGACTCGCCCCGACCGAGACGGTCGGTACCGGTCAGCTGCCGGATCGCCGGCCAGCCCACGGGCTGCCTCCCGCGCCCGTCCGGGCTCACCTCCCGCCGACCCCGGGTCGAGAGCCGAGCCCCACAGCCGCAGCGGCGACCGTCAGGCTCTCTCGCGTTTCGCACATTCGCTCCTCCTCCGGGCGATTGGGACAGATCGTTCCGTACCCTCCGCCCCGCTCCCCCAACCTTCTCCGCCACCCGCGTCCGGCACCCGGTCGGGGCGTCGCCCTCGGGCGTCGAGCGCCGAGCTGCCGGCGTTGGCGGCAGCGACCAGGGCGAGGGCGACCAGCTCGGCGCCCGACAGGTCCTGGCCGAGCACGACGAACCCGGCGAGCGCTGCGAAGGCCGGGTCGAGGCTGGCGAGCACCCCGAACGCGCGGGGGGTGAGACGGCGGAGCGCGGCCAGCTCGAAGCTGTAGGGCAGCACCGACGACAAGACAGCCACCACCAACCCGATGCCGAGCACCCCGGGGGCAACCAGATCGATCCCGGCGGTGGCGAGACCGACCGGCAGCAGGCACACCGCTGCGACCACCATCGACAGGGCGAGCCCGGAGCTGCCGGCGAAACGCCGGCCGGTCTGGGCGGACAGCAGGATGTAGCCGGCCCAGCACCCGCCCGCCCCCAGGGCCATCCCGACCCCGACCGGGTCGAGGGGACGCCCGCCCACCAGGCCGTCACCGGCGAGGAGGAACACCCCCGCTCCGGCCAGCACCGCCCACACCAGGTCCAGCCGACGACGGGACCCGCCGAGGGTGACCGCCAGCGGGCCCACGAACTCGACGGTGACCGCCACACCGAGGGGGATGCGGGCGATCGCCTCGTAGAACAGCAGGTTCATGCCCCCGAGGACCACCCCGAAGGAGACGAGGACCGCCAGGTCGGCCCGCCGGGCGCCCAGTCCGCGAACAAGACCCGGGGAGGGCCTCACGACGGCGCCGAGCACCACCGCGGCGAAGACCACCCGGAGGGTCACCGCACCGGTCGGCCCGACCCGGTCGAACAGGTGGGTGGCGAGCGCCGCCCCGAACTGGACCGACACCGCCCCGGCCGCGACGAGCGACGGGGCCGGGGCCGCCTCGAGCGCTCGGCCTGCCCTCACCGTCAGAGGCTACCGCCGGCCCCCCACCGACGACCCGCCGAGGCACCGCAGGTCGCGGTGGTGCCACCCGAGCAGTTCGCGGGCGGGCCGGGCCCGTCGCGTGGTCGGCCGGGGTACGGGTCGCTACGGTGGCGCCCCTGTGAGCCGCCCGCCGTACCCGCTCCGCTCGGCGGCCCGCCGTCGCCGGCGGCGTGCCGCTCTGGCCCGCAGCGTGGTGCTGGCCGTCACCGTCCTGGCGCTGGCGGCGGCCGTGGCCCTCGCCGTGATCCCCGCGGGCAGGGCGAGGAGGGTCGCCGGCGGAACACCCTCGACCAGCTCCGCCGGGCCGACCGGCTCTGCCACCTCCGCTCCGGGAACCTCGCGCGGCGCCGCTTCCACCGACAGCAGCTCGACCTCGTCTGCGAGCGCCTCCACCACCACACCGGTCACCACCGGCCTGCCAGCCGCCCCCTACCGGGTCGGCAGCGCTTCGCTCGACTTCACCGACGGGGAGGCTTCGCTGCCGACCACCGTGTTGTACCCGGCCCGCTCCTCAGGTGCCGGCGCCAGCCCGCTCCGACCGTCCGGGGGGTGGCCGCTGATCGTGTTCTCCCAGGGCTTCGCGGTGTCCCCCGACGCCTACAGCCTGCTGCTCGACTCGTGGGCCGAGGCGGGCTACGTCGTCGCTGCGCCCTCCTACCCCTACACCACCCCCGGCCAGCCCGGCGGCCTCGACGAGGCCGACATCGTCGCCCACCCCGCGGAGCTGCGGGTGGTGGTCGAGGACCTCTCCCACCTGGGCGGGAACCTCGCCGGCGTGGTGGACCCCTCCCGCGTCGGCCTGGTCGGCCAGTCCGACGGAGGTGACGTGACCGACGCCGCGGTCAACAACACCGCCTGGCAGGTCCCGGGGGTCTCCGCGGCGATCATCCTCTCCGGTGCCGAGCTGACCTCCTTCGGCGGGAGCTACCAACCCGACCCGGCGGTGCCACTGCTCGTCACCCAGGGGGACGCCGACACGGTCAACGCCCCGGCCTGCAGCGAGCAGATCTACGACGCCCAGACCGGGACCCGCTACTACCTCGACCTGCTCGGCGCGGACCACCTCTCCCCCTACCTGGACCCCTCGGTCCTCTCCGGCTTCCCCGACGAGCCCCAGGCGGGAGCCCCCGCCTACCGCAAGGTGGTCCGTGCCGTCACCCTCGCCTTCTGGCAGCGCTACCTCGCCGGACGCACCAGCACCGACAGCGGCATCCTCGCCGCCGGCACCGTCACCGGGACCGCCCGGATCACCGCAGGGCCGGCGGTCCCCGTCGAGGGCTACTGCTCGGGTGCGCCGCCGACGTCCACCAGCCCCTGACCCCCGGGCCCGGCGCCGCGCCCGATCCGCAGCGTCACCGGGCCGTCCCGCTACAGGGCGTACACGCAGCCGTCCCAGTAGGCAGCGGGTCGGGGGCGGCGGCGTCCCCGCAGCTCGAGCACCAACCGGTCCGGTCGGCGCTGGCCGGCGCCACGGAACCGGACGGCGATCGGGAGCCCGGTTGGGACCGGTCCGTAGCCGGCGGCGTCGTCCGGGCGGTCGGTCCCGGCCCGCAGGGTGGTGATCGAGCCGGTACAGCAAGAGCGCCGATCGGCCCGGACCCACAGCACGCCACCGTGCGCGAGCACGTGCTGGGTGAGCCCCGGCCCGGCCTCGACCTCCATTCATCCACCGTACCGCGGGACCCCGTCGGGGCCGATCGTGCGCCACACCGGCCGCCCGGGACCGGGACGGTTAGCGTTGGCGGACCCGCCTCGACCCGCCTAGACCGACAGCTCGCGTTCGATCGCCGCCAGCTCCTCGGGGGTGCCCTGCACCCGGGGGCCGGTGAACCACTTGCGGGCCGAGATCGCCCACCATCCCCCGGCGATGACGAGCACCACCCCCACGGCTATCGGGGCGTAGTTGAAGGTCTTGGCGGTGATCGGGGAGACCTCGGGGAGCATGAACAGGACACAGATGACCACCACCCACGCGACCCCGAGCCATCCGACGATCCCGCTCCAGCGCCCGAGGCTCCACGGGCCCGGCACGAACCTGTCGCCCTGGAGACGGCGCAGCAGGGTGGGGATCACGTAGGCGATGTAGAGCCCGATGGTCGCGATCGAGGTGATCGCACCGTAGGCGGTGGGGCTCCACAGGTACGGCACGCCGAGGACGAAAGCGAAGACCACCGCGAACCAGATCGAGTTGGTCGGTGTGCGGGTACGGGGGTTGATCCGGTGCCAGAACGCCGAGCCGGGCACCGCCCCGTCCCGGGAGAAGGCGTAGATCATCCGGGAGTTGGCGGTCACCGACGCCATCCCGCAGTAGAACTGCGCGACGAAGGCCACCACGAGGAGCAGCTCGCCGCCGTGGCGGCCGATCGCGTCGATGAAGATCTGCACCGGGGGGACCCCCGTCGGCGAGCTCAACGCGCTCTGGTAGTTGCGCCCGATCGCGAAGGTGATCCCGAGGATCAGCACCCAGCCGGCCACGAGCGACACCAGGATCGACGACACGATCCCCCGGGGCCCGGCGACCGCCGCGTTGTGGGTCTCCTCGGACATGTGAGCCGAGGCGTCGTAGCCGGTGAAGGTGTACTGCGCCATCAGCAGGCCGATCAGCACCACGTAGAGACTGGTCTTGAAGCCGGTCCGGTTGACGAAGTGGGTGAACACGAAGCTCGCCGAGCTGTGGTGCGCGGGGATCGCGCTGAGGGTGACCACGATCACCAGCACCCCGAGCAGGTGCCACCAGACGCTCACGTCCGAGAGGAACGAGACGATCGCCACCCCGAAGCTGTTGAGCAGGCCGTGGGCGAGCAGCACACAGCCGTAGACCAAGACGGTGTGGCCCGGGGTGGCCGCCCAACCGGTCGTCAGGCTCAGGAACGCGGTGAAGAACTCGGCGAAGCCGAAGTCGATCCCAGCGGTGATCGCGACCTGCCCGAGCAGATTGAACCACCCGGTGAACCAGCTCCACACCGGTCCGCTGCCACCGGGGGCGAGCTTGGCCGCCCAGTAGTACAAGCCGCCGGCGGTCGGGAAGCTCGAGCAGACCTCGGCCATGCCGAGACCGACGACGGTGGTCATGGCTCCGACGAAGACCCATCCCCAGACCATCACCACCGGGCCACCGGTGGTCATCCCGTAGCCGTAGAGGGTCAGCGCCCCCGAGAGGATCGAGATGATGGTGAACGAGACCGCGAAGTTGGAGAACCCCCCCATCCGCCTCCGCAGCTCCTGCGCATAACCGAGGGCGTGGAGCTGCTCGGCGTCGCTCGTGGCAACCGGCTGGCTCGGGCTGGTAGTCATCGTCGGTCTCCCCCCGTGGTCCTGTGGCTGGTGTCGGTCGTCGGTCGGCGCGGTCCTGCTCGCGGCGTCCCGACGCGTCTAGGTCGGCGTGACGTAGGCGGCTTGGATCCCGCCGTCGACGACGAAGGTCGAGGCGGTGATGAACGATGCGTCGTCGGAGGCGAGGAAGGCGGCCGCGGCGGCGATCTCCTCGGGTCGACCGAAGCGGCCCATCGGGATGTGCACCAGGCGCCGAGCGGCACGCTCGGGGTCCTTGGCGAACAGCTCCTGGAGCAGCGGGGTGCTCACCGGCCCGGGGCACAAGGCGTTGACCCTGACCCCTTGGCGGGCGAACTGCACACCGAGCTCCCGGGACAGGGCGAGCACACCGCCCTTGGAGGCGGTGTAGGAGATCTGGCTCGTGGCCGCTCCCATCAGGGCGACGAACGAGGCGGTGTTGATGATCGACCCGCCCCCACCCTCGATCAGCAGCGGCAGGGCCGCCTTGCAGCACAGGTACACCGAGGTGAGGTTCACCTCCTGGACCCTGCGCCACGCGTCGATGCCGGTGGTGAGGATGGAGTCGTCCTCGGGAGGCGAGATGCCGGCGTTGTTGAAACAGACGTGCAGCCCGCCGTAGGTGCCGAGCGCATGGCGGTACATGGCGTCGACCTGACCGGGGTCGGTCACGTCCAGCTCGAAACAGGATCCGCCGATCTCCTCGGCGACCCTCCTGCCGCCGTCGGCATCGACGTCGGCGACCACCACCTTCGCTCCCTCCGCGGCGAACCGTCGGGCCGACGCGGCACCGATCCCGCTCGCCGCCCCGGTCACGACCGCCACCTTGCCATCGAGCCGTCCGGTCATCTGGCCTCCGTGGAGATGAAAACGTTCTTGGTCTCGGTGAAGCCTTCGGGGGCGTCGGGCCCGAGCTCGCGGCCGAGACCGGATTGCTTGAAGCCCCCGAAGGGCGTCCAGTAACGAACCGAGGAATGCGAGTTGACCGACAGGTTCCCGGCCTCGACCGCCCGGCTCACCCGTAGCGCCCGGCCGAGGTTCTCGGTCCAGATCGACCCCGACAGGCCGTAGCGGCTGTCGTTGGCGATCGTGATCGCGTCGGACTCGTCCTCGAAGGGGATCACCGAGACCACCGGTCCGAAGATCTCCTCCTGGGCGACCCGGTCACCTGGTGCCACCGGCGCGAGCACCGTCGGGGGGAACCACCACCCCGGGCCCTGCGGCACCCTGCCCCGGAAGGCCACGTCCACCCGCCCGTCGAGGTAGCCGGAGACCCGATCGCGATGCGCCTCGCTGATCAGCGGGCCCATCTGGGTCGCCTCGGATCTGGGGTCGCCGACGACGACCGATCCGACCGCGTCCTCGAGCAGACCCATGAAACCCTCGAGTGCGGAGCTCTGCACCAGCAGGCGGGAGCGGGCGCAGCAGTCCTGGCCCGCATTGTCGAAGACCGACATCGGCGCGGACGCCGCGGCGGCCTCCAGGTCGGCGTCCGCGAAGACGATGTTGGCCGACTTGCCCCCCAGCTCGAGGGTGAAGCGCTTGAGCGACCCAGCGCAGCCGGCCATGATCGCCTTGCCGACCGGAACCGACCCGGTGAAGCAGACCTTCGCGACACGCTCGTCGGTCACCAGCCGCCAGCCCGCTACCGGCCCGGTGCCCGCGACCACCTCGAGCACCCCTTCGGGAATACCGGCCTCCCTCGCTAGCTCGCCCAGGCGCAGCGCGGACAGCGGCGTGAGCTCGGCGGGCTTGAGCACCACGGTGTTGCCGGCGGCCAGCGCCGGAGCCATGCCCCAGGCGGCTATCGGCATCGGGAAGTTCCACGGCACGATGACACCGACCACCCCGAGAGGCTCGTGGAAGGTGACGTCCAGGCCGCCGGCGACAGGGATCTGGCGCCCGGAGAGCCGCTCGGGGGCCCCGGAGTAGTAGGCGAGCACGTCACGCACGTTTCCCGCCTCCCAGCGGGCGTTGCCGATGGTGTGGCCGGCATTGCGCACCTCGATCGCCGCGAGCTGATCGATGTGGTCGTCGACGACCTGCGCGAAGCGCCGGAGCAGGCGCGCCCTGTCTCCCGGCGCCACTGCCTCCCAGGCGGGGAACGCCGCCGCCGCCCGGCCGATCGCGGCCGCAGTTTCGTCCTCGGTGGCGTCGGGGAGCTCCGAGATCACCTCGGCGGTGGACGGGTCGACGAGGGTGGTCACAGCCGCTCGAACCCCCGGATGCGCTCCCAGTCGGTGACCGCCGAGTCGAAGGCGGCCAGCTCGACGCAAGCCATGTTGGTGTAGTGCTCCACCACCTCGTCGCCGAACGCGGACCTCGCCAGGCTGCTCGAGGAGAACAGGTCTGCGGCGTCGCGCAACGTCGAGGGCACCTTGGGGGCGTCCGATGTGTAGGCGTTGCCCGAGGTAGGCGCCTCGAGTGCGAGGCTGCGCTCGATCCCGTCGAGGCCGGCGGCGACGATCGCCGCGATCGCCAGGTAGGGGTTGACGTCACCGCCGGGGACCCGGTTCTCGACCCGCAACGACATACCGCGGCCCACGACCCTCAGCGCGCAGGTGCGGTTGTCGTGACCCCACGCGATCGACGTCGGCGCG
>JAKABK010000045.1 GCA_021796905.1 Actinomycetes bacterium | reverse complement strand
GCCCAGAGCCACCACCGGGTCCTGACCGCCCGCCTCCGCTTCGTGCGCCCCGCCTCGTGGCCCGGCGCCGGCGCGCTCGGCTCCCGCGGCACGCCCGGCTCCCGCGGCACGCCCGGCCCCCGCGATGCGGGCGCCTCCCGGGACGCTGTCGCCTCCTGCGGCCGGGCCCGGCCGTCGGCGCGCTCGCTGCTCCCGACCGTCCCGGGCCAGGACCCGGGCCCGGCGAGTTGCCCCGCTGACCACTCACGGCGGATACGGGCCCACTCCCCCTGGACCGGGACCTGGACCTGGGACGACCTGCCCGGGTGCTTTCTCGCCACCATTGGAGTATCGCCCGCCGGCGTCGCCTATCGCACTGCGCCCTCCGGCGGGCGGAACACTGCGCCCTCCGGCGGGCGGAACGCTGCGCCATCCGGCGGGCGGAACGCTGCGAACGGGTTGGTCACGAGCAGCTCCCGCCGGGCGAAGCGGTACAGCGTCGCCGGCCTCCCGCCGCCGGCGCCGGGCCGGGACTGGACCTCCGTGGGCTCGATCACCCCTCGACGCTGGAGGGTCCGCTGCAGGTTGGTCGCCGACACCGGATGACCGAGCGCCGCCGAGTACAGGTCACGCAGCTCCGCGATCGTGAAGGTCGGTGGGGCGAGAGCGAAACCCAGGTTGGTGTAGGACAGCTTGGCCCGCAGCCGTTCCCGGGCCGAGGTGACGATCGACGCGTGGTCGAAGCCGGTGGGCGGCAGCCGCTCCACCTGGTGCCAGGAGGTGTCGGGCGGCAGCAACGGGTCGGTCCCCGCCGGCACCAGCGCCAGGTACGCGGTCGCCACCGTCCGCCGGCGTGGGTCCCGGTCCGGGTCGGAGCGGGTCTCGAGCTGCTCGAGGTGGGCGATCCCGGTCACGTCGACCTTCGCCTCGAGATGCCGCACGACCGAGGTCCCGAGACGCTCGCCGGCCCCGAGCGGCCCGCCGGGTAGCGCCCAGCAGCCCTCGAAGGGGGGACGGGCACGCCTCCACAACAGGACCCGCAGCTCGCCGTCGCGCACCTCGAGGACCGAGGCGAGCACCTCGTGGTGGAACCTCCCTACGCTCCCGCCGACGGGCCGGTCGCTCAGCTTGCCGACTGCGCTCACCGCCTCGACTGTAGGCCCGGCCGCGTCAGGCAGGACCCCACCGCAGGCAGGACCCGGGCCCACCAGCCGGACCCGGCCCCAGGCAGGACCAGGCCCCAGGCAGGACCCGGCCGCAGGCGGGGAGCGCAGCGCGGCTCGCCGTCTCGGAGCCCTGCCGTGGTAGGGTGGGCAATAGTTTTCGCTCGTAAGGCGTAAACCTGAGAGGAGCTCACATGGCTGGTGTCGCGCCGGACGACTGGGCAGCGCAGGTCCGTCGGCTCGCCGCCGAGCGCGACGCACTGATCCTCGCCCACAACTACCAGGCGCCCGAGATCCAGGACGTCGCCGACCACGTGGGCGACTCGCTCGCCCTCTCCCGGCTCGCGGCGTCCTCCGAGGCGGGGACCATCGTGCTCGCCGGGGTGTACTTCATGGCCGAGACCGCCAAGATCCTCTCCCCCGACAAGACCGTCCTGATACCCGACCGGGCGGCGGGCTGTTCGCTCGCCGACAGCATCACCGCCGACCAGCTCCAGGCATGGAAGGACGAGCACCCCGGCGCGGCGGTCGTCGCCTACGTCAACACCAGCGCCGAGGTCAAGGCGCTCTCCGACGTGTGCTGCACCTCGGCCAACGCCGTCGAGGTCGTCGCAAGGATCCCACCGGACCGGGAGGTGCTGTTCCTCCCCGATCAGTTCCTCGGCGCCCACGTGCAACGCAGCCTGTCGCGCGACGGGATGCACCTGTGGATGGGCGAGTGCCACGTGCACGCCGCGATCGGCCCGGCGGAGCTGCGGGCCCGGGTCGCCGCCGACCCGGGAGCCTCGATCTACGTCCACCCCGAGTGCGGCTGCACCACCGCGGCGCTGTGGCTGGCCGGCACCGGGGACCTGCCCGCCGACCGGACCCGGGTGCTCTCGACGGGAGGGATGCTCGATGCCGCCCGCGAGGAGACCGCCCCCCGGGTGCTCGTAGCGACCGAGACCGGGATGCTCCACCAGCTGCGCCGGGCCAACCCGGCGGTCAGTTTCGACGCGGTCGACCCCCGGGCCGAGTGCCGGTTCATGAAGCTCACCACCCCCGAGGCGCTGCTGGCCTGCCTCACCGACGGGGTCTTCGAGGTGGACCTCGACCCGGAGGTCGCCCACCGGGCCCGCCGCTCGGTCGAGGCGATGGTCGCGGTCGGCAACCCCGGGAGCGGGGAGTGACCCCGGTGCCGGACGCCGGCGCCGCGCCCGAACCGCTAGGAGCGCTACCGGTCCGCCTCCCCCGTCTCCCCGGAGGGCCGCTCACCTGGGAGGAGCACGCCGGCGTGGTCGTCGTCGGCACCGGCGCCGCCGGGGTGAGCGTCGCTGTCGAAGCTGCCGCCGGGGGCGCCGACGTGCTGGTGATCGCCAAGTCGGCCATCGGGGAGGGGGCCTGCACCCCCTGGGCGCAAGGAGGGCTCGCCGCGGTCCTCGACCCCTCCGACACCCCCGAGGCGCACGTGGCCGACACCCTCGAGGCGGGGGCCGGGCTGTGCGACCCGGCCGTGGTCGCCGCACTGGTCGCCTCCGCGCCCGGCGAGGTGGTACGCCTGGCGACCCTGGGCGGCGACTTCGACCTCGCTCACCTCGGCCTGGAGGGGGGGCACTCCGCCCGGCGGATCGTGCACGCCGGCGGCGATGCGTCCGGTGCCGAGGTCCACCGGGTCCTCGCCGGCCAGCTCGAGGCGGCCGCCGGATCCGGCCGGCTCCGCCTGCAGGTCCCGACCGCGCTCGTCGACCTCTCCCTCGACGAGGACGGCTCCTGTGTCGGTGTGCTCGCCGCGCGGGTCGGCCGCGACGGTCGGCTCGGGCTCGGAGTTGTCCGTGCCGGGGCGGTGGTTCTCGCCACCGGCGGCTTCGGGCAGGCCTACTCGTCGACATCCAACCCCGACGGACTGACCGGTGACGGGCTCGCGGCCGCGGCGCGCGCCGGAGCCGAGCTCGCCGACCTCGAGATGGTGCAGTTCCACCCGACGCTGCTGTGGCAGCCGGGCGCACGGGGGCGCCGGCCGCTCGTCACCGAGGCCTTGAGGGGGGCAGGAGCGGTGCTGGTCGACGACACCGGACGGCGGGTGATGACCGGGGCCCACCCCCTCGCCGACCTCGCCCCCCGCGACGTGGTAGCGAGCGCCATGCACCAGAAGATGGCGGCCACCGGGGCGACCCATCTGTGGCTGGACGCAACCGGCCTCGGTCGGCAGCGCCTCGACAGGGAGTTCCCGACGGTGAGCGCGGCGTGCCGGGCGGCCGGGATCGACCCGGCGACCGACCCCGTCCCGGTGGTACCGGGAGCCCACTACTCCTGCGGGGGTGTACGCGCCGACCTGGACGGCGCGACGTCGCTTCCCGGGCTGTGGGCGGCCGGAGAGGCCGCCGCGACCGGGTTGCACGGCGCCAACCGGCTCGCCTCCAACTCGCTCACCGAAGGCCTCACCGCCGGGCGGCGCCTCGGCCGGCTCCTCGCCGCCCGACCCCCGGCCACGAGACCGGCCGGCTGGCGGGCAGCAGCCGGCGGCACGGGAGTGGACCCCGCCGGCCGCGACGCCCGGGCAGACGCCGTCTCCCGCCACGCCGGGGTGCTGCGCAACGGGGAGGGCCTGGAGCACCTCCTAGAGCTGCTCGCCCACCCCGGGGCGGCCAGCGGGCCGCTCGACCTGGCGACGCTCGAGGCGACCAACCTCCACGCCGTGTCGACCCTGCTCGCCGCGTCCGCGCTCACCCGCACAGAGAGCCGCGGCTGTCACCGCCGCAGCGACCACCCCGAGGCCAGGGCCGAGTGGCAGCGCCGCCTGGCGGTCCGGGTCGAAGACGACCGGGCGTGCTTCTCGTTGCTGCCCGCCCCCACTCCCGTGGGCAGCCGGCGGTGAGCCTCTCGCCGAGCGTGGTCGGATCGCTCTCCCGGGCGGGCCTCGACCCCGCCGGGGTCGAGGCGACTGTGCGGGCCGCGCTCGCCGAGGACCTGCGCTGGGGTCCCGACGTCACGACCGCGGCCACCGTGGACCCGCTCGTCACCGCCGTCGGCGAGGTCCGCTCCCGGGCGGCGGGGGTGCTCGCCGGGCTGCCGGTCGCCCTCGCGGTCCTCGACGCCGCCGGGATCGACCCCGCCGGGGCGTCCCTCGCGCTCGCCGACGGCGACCGGGTCGCTCCCGGCCAGCTCGTGGCCGAGCTGCGGGCTCCCCTCGCCGGGCTGCTCACCGCCGAACGGACACTGCTCAACTTCCTCACCCACCTGTCGGGGGTGGCGACCACCACCAGGGCGTGGGTGGACGCCGTGGCGGGAACCGCCTGCGAGGTGCGCGACACCCGCAAGACCCTTCCGGGCCTGCGGGAGCTCGAGAAGTACGCGGTGCGCTGCGGTGGTGGGGTCAACCACCGCCTCGGCCTCGGCGACGCAGCACTCGTGAAGGACAACCACGTGGCGGCCGCCGGCAGCGTCGCCGCGGCCGTCGCCGCGGTCCGGGCGGTCGCCCCGGAGGTCCCCCTGGAGGTGGAGTGCGACACCCTCGCCCAGGTCGAGGAGGCCCTGGCGGCCGGCGTCGGGCTGGTGCTGCTCGACAACATGACCCCAGGGGAGGTACGCGCCGCGGTCGCGTTGCGCTCCTCGCACCCCGGGGCACGCCTCGAAGCGAGCGGCGGGCTCACCCTCGCCTCGGTCGCCGAGGTGGCGGCGGCCGGGGTCGACTTCGTGGCCGTCGGCGCCCTCACCCACTCGAGCCCCGCCCTCGACCTCGGCCTCGACCTGCCGGCACCCTCCGATCCGGGCACCACCCGACCCCCCGACCCGGGCATCTCCTGAGGACCCGACCCGGAGCGCCCGGCGTGGGGCACGGGTCGGACCCGCGTGGGGCGAAGCGCGACGGCCGGGGTAGCGTTGGGGCATGCTGATGGAGTCGATCAACTCCCCGAGCGACCTCCGCCGGCTCGACCAGGAGCAGCTCACCACCCTCGCCGCGGAGATCCGGGAGTTCATCGTGAACGCGGTGGCGGTCACAGGCGGGCACCTCGGGTCCAACCTCGGCGCGGTGGAGCTCACCCTGGCGCTCCACCGGGTGTTCAGCTCCCCCCGGGACATCTTGTTGTGGGACACCGGGCACCAGGCCTACGTCCACAAGATCGTGACCGGACGCCGGGAGCGCTTCGGGACCCTCCGCCAGGGCGGTGGGCTGTCGGGCTACCCGTCGAGAGCCGAGTCGGTCCACGACTGGGTGGAGAACAGCCATGCCTCCACGATCCTGTCCTACGCCCACGGGCTCGCTGCGGCCGTCGCCCGCAGCCGTACCCCCGACCGGCGGGTGGTGGCGGTCATCGGCGACGGGTCGATGACCGGCGGGATGGCATTCGAGGGGCTCAACAACCTCGGTCACAGCGAGAGCCGGGTGGTGGTGGTACTGAACGACAACGGCCGCAGCTACGCCCCGACGGTCTCCCGCCTCTCGGAGAGCCTCACCCGGCTGCGCCTCCACCCCGGGCTGTCACAGGTGCGCCACAGCGTCGAGGACGCCCTACGGGAGCTCCCCGGCGTCGGGGGCCTCGCCTACTCGAGCCTGCAGGGCTTCTACTCGGCGGTGCGGGAGATCGTCGAGCCGCCGGCGTTCTTCGAGGCGCTCGGGGTCCGCTACGTCGGACCGATCGACGGCCACGACATCCCTGCCATGGAGACCCTCCTCGCCCAGGCGGCCGCCCACGACGGGCCGATCGTCGTGCACGTCCTCACCCAGAAAGGCCGCGGCTACGGCCCGGCGGAGGCCGACGACGAGAAGTGCCTGCACGACGCCCCGGTCTTCGACCCCCACACCGACCCGACCGAGGCTTCACGGGCGTTGAAGGGCTACACCCAGGCGTTCAACGAGGCGATGCTCGAGGCGGGTGAGCGGGACCCCTCGGTGGTTGCGATAACCGCCGCCATGCCCGGACCGACCGGTCTGCTGCCCTTCGCTGCGCGCTTCCCTGACCGTTTCTTCGACGTCGGGATCGCCGAGCAGCACGCGGTCACCTCCGCTGCGGGAATGGCGATGGGCGGTCTCAGACCGGTGGTGGCGATCTACTCGACGTTTTTCACCAGGGCCTTCGACCAGGCCAACCTCGACGTGGGCCTGCACGGGCTCCCGGTCGTCTTCGCCCTGGACCGGGCCGGGATCACCGGGGACAACGGACCGAGCCACCACGGTGTGCTCGACCTGGCGCTCACCCTGCGGATCCCCGGCGTCACGGTCTTCGCCCCCTCCTCCGCCCAGGAGCTGAAGGCGATGCTCGACACCGCCCTCGGGCTGTCGGGCCCGTCGGTGATCCGCTACCCGAGCGGCCGGGCCCGCCAGGTCCCCCCCGACCAGGTCGGCTCCGGGCTCGCCGCCCGAAAGGTGCGGGAAGGTGACGGCTCGGTGTGCATCCTCGCGGTCGGCAAGCTCCTGGAAGCCGCCGAGGACGCCGCCCGGCTCCTCGCCGTCGGAGGGGTCGACGCCACCGTGTGGGACATGCGGGTCGTACGACCGCTCGACCCGACGATGGTGATCGACGCTGGGCGCCACGGTCTGGTGGTCACCGTCGAGGACGGGCTGCGGGTGGGTGGGGCCGGCACCCTCGTCGCCGACGCCGTCGCCGACCTGGAAGAGACCCGGTCCTGTCCGCCGGTGCTGGTCCTCGGCATACCGACCAGCTACATCCCCCACGGCAGCGTCGAAGGGATCCTCACCCAGCTCGGTCTCGACGGGCCGGGGATCGCCGCCGCCACCTTGAAGGCGCTGCCGGATCGGGAACCGGTTGGCTGAAAGCGTTCGGAGGAGGGGAAAGGCCAGCCCCGACCCGGCCAGCGCCCGGCGGGGCCGCTGAGCTCCGTGGCACCCCCCGAGCAGCTCGTCGCGGCGTTGCGCTGCGAAGCGAGCGACCCGGCCCGGCTCCCCGAGGGCCACCAGGGTCCGTCCGTGTGCTCCCACCCCGACCCGGCCGGGCTGGTCGTGTTCGACTGCGACGGCACCCTCGTCGACTCCGAGCCGATCGCCTCGGCGGTGAACGCCGAGCTGCTCGCCGCCAGGGGGGTCCCCCTCGACGCCGGCGAGGTCCTCGCGCTGTTCACCGGGCTGTCGGTGCGCTCCACCAAGGCGCTCGTCGCGCAACTCTTCGGGGTGCAGCTCGACTCCGCCTTCGACGCCGAGAAGGCCCGTCGTCTCGACACCGCGTTCGCCGCCGGTCTGCGTCCCGTCCCCGGGATGCCCGAGCTGGTCGGGGACCTGGTCGCTGCCGGCCGACCGATCTGCGTGGCGTCCTCGAGCACCCCCGAGCGCATCGAGACCTCCCTCGCCATCACCGGCCTCGACCGGTGGTTCCCGCCGGCGCTGCGCTTCTCGTCGGTCATGGTCGAGGCGGGCAAACCGGCCCCCGACCTGTTCCTGCTCGCCGCGGAACGCCTCGGGGCAGACCCGGGGACCTGTGTGGTGGTCGAGGACAGCGTCCACGGGGTCGAGGCGGGGGTGGCGGCCGGGATGACCGTCATAGGTCTCACCGCCGGCAGCCATGCCGACTCCACCCTGGCCGCGCGCCTCCTCGCCGCCGGTGCGTCCGACCTCGCCGGCGACGCCGCGGCGCTCGCCGCCCTGCTCGACCCGCGCTGAGCACCGGCGGGCCCCCCAAGCTCGCCGATCGACTCCTCCGCCCGCTCCTCGAGGCCGACCAACCCCCAGCACCACCAGCACTCCGACGAGCCCTGAGAACCATCGACAACGCCATTGACACCTACATCACCGGCGCCCGTCTCGCACTCGCCGCCTGACCACCCGCATCACGCGCAGCACCGCGTCTCAGTCCACAAAACTTGTCACGATGTCACGACCTGAAGTCCCCCAGAAGGGCTAGAACGCGTGTGTGCGGTGTATGGCCGTGTTTTGCGACAGCAGTTCCGGACCCTGCGGATGCCGCCCGACGAGTGGCCCGACCCCGTCGTCCGGGCCTTCGCCCACATCAACCCCGACATCTACGTCCCCATGCAGGGCCCGAGCGAGATGGGGATGAGCCCCGACGCCTACCTGGCGGGCTGGGACCGCCTCGCCGACCTCGGGCGCATCGCGGTCCCCACCCTCGTGGTCGGCGCGGCCCACGACACCATGGACCCCGCCCACATGGAGATGATGGCCGGGCTCCTGCCGCTCGGCCGGTACCTGCACTGCCCCGACGGCAGCCACATGTGCATGTACGACGACCAGCAGCGCTACTTCGCCGGCCTGGTCGACTTCCTCCACGCCCTGCCGCCCGCCCGGTAGGCGCCGGCGGCCCCGGGAGGACCCTACCCGGCGGCCGGTTCGAGCAGGTCGGGGCCGTCGTTGGCGACCGAGTTGACCCGGGCGCCGACCGGCCAGACCTCCCAGCCGTCCTCGGGAGCCGGGACCAGCAACGGGAGCAGTAGGCCCGGGTCGAGGGTTCCCGGGTCGAGCCAGCGGTCGAGCGCCGGGGCGTCGAGCACGACCGGCATCCGCTCGTGCACCTCGGCGAGGCGCCGGTTGGCGGCGGTGGTGATGATCGCCACGCTGCGCAACACCCGCTCCGGCGAGGCCGGGTCTCGCCAGGGCTCCCACAGCCCGGCGAAGGCCAACGTCGCTCCACCCCGACGGGCGATGGCGAAGGGCTGCCTGCTCCCCCCGGGCCCGGCGCGCCACTCCCAGAAGCTGTCGGCGGGGACGACACAGCGCCGGCGTCGCAGCGCCGAGCGGAACGCCGGTCTGGTGGCGACGGTCTCGGCCCGGGCGTTGATCAGCCCGGCCCCGGGGGTCGCTCGCTTCTCCCAGGAGGGGACCAGACCCCAGCGCATCGTCCCGAGCTGGCGTCGCGGCTCCGGTTCCCGCTCGGTGGCGACTACGTAGACCGGCTGGGTCGGCGCCACGTTCCAGCGCGGCGGCAGCGGGGCGTCGAGGCACACCTGCTCGACGTGGTACTCGGCGACCAGCTGCTCGGGAGTGGCGGTGGATACGTACCGGCCGCACATGCCCACCCGAGCCTACCCGCCCGGTCCACCAGTGGCGGGGGGCGTATCGTTGACGGCGGTACCGATGCTCCCCTCC
>JAKABK010000044.1 GCA_021796905.1 Actinomycetes bacterium | reverse complement strand
CGGCCCTGGAGTCACCGACCCGGAGCATCCCGTCGTGGCGCACACCTGCGCGTCACACGAAACCCCAGTTCAGCACCAGTGGCGCGCACCCGCCACCCCAGAAAAGGGCACGCGACCGTCGGGATCACGCTTGACACCTACAGCCATGTCGCTCCCGCCCTGGCCAAGCAGGCTGCTGACGACCTCGCTGCGCTCATCCTCGCCCCGCCTCAGACCGACTGAGGGGCCGAGCCGGAGCCCGCAGTTTGCAAAATGTTTGCAGTCGCCGGCTGCAAACACGGTGACCAGCGGCCCCGATCGGACGAAACCGCTGGTCACCGCCATGGTGGGCCGGGAGGGATTTGAACCCCCGTAGGCTGTGCCGGCAGATTTACAGTCTGCTCCCTTTGGCCACTCGGGCACCGACCCAACGGGACCACAGGATAGTCGGCACCGGGCCGGTCGGCCAGCCGACGGGACCCGGCGGGCAGGGCTCCGTTAGCCTTCGTCGACCCCGACCCGGAGCCGCAGCATGGCTGTCGACATCGAGAGCGAGCACCAGTCGGCGGGGCTAGGAGTGCGGCCCGGCGGCGTCCGCGGCCGGTTGGCCGGCGCGGCGCGCTGGATGTCGGCTCGCCACGGCCTTCCCACCGAGGCGCTCCTCGTGGTCGGCCTGTACGCCGCCTACGATCTCGGCCGCGGCGCAGCGCTGACCGGGACCGCGGTCGCCGTCGCCCACGCCCGCTCCGCCTACAGCTTGGAGCGGACCCTCGGCATCGCCGTCGAGGGCACGATCCAACGAGCCTCGCTCGCGGTGCCCGGGCTCACCGTCGCTTTCGGCATCGGCTACCTGGCCCTCCACGTCCTGCTCACCGGTGCGGTCCTGTTGTGGCTGTACTGGCGGCACCCCGACGGCTACGTGCTGCTCCGCAACGCCCTCCTCGTGGCCAGCGTCCTCGCCCTGATCGGGTTCGTGGTGTGGCCGACCGCCCCTCCCCGGCTCGCCGGGATCGGGATCGCCGGGACCCTCTCGCAGGCCGGCGTGGCCCTCAACTCACCGACCTTGACCCTGCTCTACAACCCCTACGCGGCGATGCCCAGCCTCCACGAGGCGTACGCCGCGCTGACTGCGTACGGGATCCGCCGCCACGCCCCCAACCGGGCCGTCTGGGCGGCGGGAGCCGTGCTACCGGTATGGGTGGCGCTGGAGGTGATCGCCACCGGCAACCACTTCATCGTCGACGTCGTCGCCGGGGTGGTGGTCGCCGAGCTCGGATTGCTCGCCGCCCGGCGCTTCGCGGTCGCCTCCGCCGGCCTCCACGCTCAACGCAGCCCCGCGAACAGGTCGTCCTCGGGCAGCGCCGCCCCGCTCCTGTCGACCGCTCGCACGAACCACTCGCGGCCGAAGAACCTCCCGTAGAGCTCCGGACCGAGCCGCAGGAAGAAGACGTTGTCGGCCTGGCTCGAGTGGGCCGAGAGGGCCTCGTACTTCGCGTCGACGAAGCGGGTCACGTCGACGCAGGTCGTTATCTCCTCGTCGGGAGTCCCCCAGGTCGGCTCCTCGGCCTCGGCGAACTGGCCCTCCTCGCGGTCGCTCGGCTCGGGCGGCTCGAGGCCCGCCTCGCGCAGCACGGTCGCTAGCTGGGCGATCCCGGAGCGGGGCACGGCGGTGTGGTAGATCTTGGCGGGGACACCGGAGACCGCGGCGGCGGCGTGGGTGATCCGGTGCGCCATGATGTGGTCGGGGTGGCCGTAGAAGCCGTTGGCGTCGTAGGTGACCACCACCTGCGGGAGGTAACGGCGCATCAGCTCGACCAACGGCCCGGCGGCCTCGGCAACGTCCATTCCCCAGAAGGCGCCTGCCTCTCGGTTGGTGGCCCAACCCATCATCCCCGAGTCGCGGTAGCCGAGCGTCTCGAGGTGGCCGACCCCGAGCCGACGGGCGGAGGTCTCCAGCTCCGAACGGCGCGCCCCGGCCACAGACGCCCGGTCGTGGCCGCGATCCCCGGGTTTCACCCCGCCGGGCCCGTCCCCGCAGCTGCCGTCGGTGCACGTCACGAGCACGGTCTCCACCCCCTCGGCGGCGTAGCGGGCGAGGACCCCGCCGGTGCTGGTCGCTTCGTCGTCGGGGTGGGCGTGCACCGCCATGAGGCACAGCTGCGAATCGGCCGTCACCGACCGGAGGCTACCGGCGGCCCCGGGGATCCGCTCCCGACCCCGGCTCCAACCTGGTGCCGGGGAAGGCGAGGCCTTTCCCCTGGCCCCGGGCCATCGGCAGGCAGGCGGGCAGCGGGCAGGCGGGCGGGGACCCTTCGGGGACCGGACCGGTCAACGGGACGGGCAGGCGCCCGTCAGCGACCGGAGAGGCGACTTTTTTGCACCTTGCCGAGGGCGTTGCGGGGCAGCTCGTCGACGGTCACCACCCGACGGGGACGCTTGTGGGCGGCGAGGCGGCCGCCCACCCACCCCTCGAGGTCACCCACATCACCGTCGCCCACCACGTAGGCCACCACCACTTGGCCGAGGTCTTCGTCGGGCTCGCCGACCACTGCCGCCTCCCGCACCCGTGGATGGGAGAGCAGAGCAGCCTCCACCTCCCCTGCCCCCACCCGGAACCCACCGGTCTTGATGAGATCGGTCGCCGCCCGCCCGAGGATGCGGTGCTCGCCTCCCGGGTCGACGGCCGCCACGTCGCCGGTCACGAACCAGCCTCCCGGGGCGAACATCGACGGGTCGGGCCGACGGTGGAGGTACCCGGAGGTGACCGTTGGGCCCCTCACCTGCAACCCCCCGACCGTCTCCCCGTCGGCAGCGACCGGCCCGCCGGCCTCGTCGACCACCCGGGCCTCGATGCCCGGCAGGGGGCGGCCGACCCAACCCGCCCGCCGCGGACCGTCGATCCGGCCGCTCAGGGTGATCAGGGTCTCGGTCATGCCGTAACGCTCGACCAGCCGGTGGCCGCAGCGGCCGGCGACGGCGTCGAACACCGGCTCGGGCAGAGACGCGCTGCCCGAGACCAACAAGCGCGCACCACGCATCGCCGGCGCCGAATCCGACCGGGCCAGACGCCCCCAGATCGTCGGCACCCCGAAGCAGAGCGTCCCGCCCCGGACGGCCACGGCCTCGGCGTAGCCCTCGGGCGTCGGCCGGCCGGTGTGGACGAGGCGCCCACCAGAACGGAGCGCTCCGAGGACCCCGAGCACCAGGCCGTGGACGTGGTAGAGGGGCAGACCGTGGACCACGGTGTCGGCGGCGGTCCAGTCCCACGCCTCGGCGAGGGCGTCCAGGTCGAAGGCGATCGCTGCCGCCGAGATCGGGACTCCTTTGGGCGGACCGGTGGTGCCGCTCGTGTAGAGCACCAGCGCCGGCGGACCGGCGTGCGCAGCCGGCGGACCGGGGTCCGCAGCCGGCGGACCGGGGTGCGCTGCCGGGGCTCGGGCGGACCGGTTGGTGCGAACGTCGACGAGCTGCACCGGGAGGGCGTCGCGGCCGGCGGCAGCGAGCAGCTCGCCGACCGTCCCCAGACGCCCGGCACCGGCCAGGACCAGCTCGGCTCCCGAGTCGGCGAGCACGTGGCGCACCTCGTCGGGCCCGGAGTCGTCCGGTATCGGCACCACCGTGGCACCGGCGCGGAGGGCGCCGGCGACCGCCACCACCGTCTCGAGGCTGGGGGTGGCGTCGACAGCGACGACCGAGGCTCCGACGAGGGCCGCACCCGCAGCGCCCGAAGCGGCGTCGAACGCCTCGTCGGAGAGCGACCGGCCGGCGACGACCACGACGTCGGGACGGTCGCCGGCGGCTCGGGACCAGAGGAGGGGCGGGGCGGCGACCGGCTGCGGGTGGCGCGGCTCGCCGGTCTCGGACGGTGTGGTCCCCACGGGCCCGAACAGTAGGCCGGCCCGGCGTCCGGCGGCCCCGGTACCTTGGTCGGCATGCCAACTTTCGACGTGGTATCGAAGCTGGACATGCAAGAGGTCCGCAACGCTGTGGACCAGGCCCAGCGGGAGGTGGCCACCCGCTTCGACTTCAAGGACACCGGGTCGAGCCTGGAGCTGGGCGACGGCGAGGTTCGTCTGCAGTCATCGACCGAGGACCGCCTCCGGGCCCTGGTCCAGGTGCTCGAGGAGAAGCTCGTCAAGCGGCAGGTCTCGCTCAAGGCCCTCGATTACGGGAAGGTCGAGGAGGGCTCACGAGGTGCGGTGCGCCAATCGGTCGGTCTGCACTCCGGCATCGACACCGAGCACGCCAAGGCGGTGAACAGATGGGTCAAGGACCACGCCCCGAAGGGCGTCTCGTCCCAGACCCAGGGCGACCAGCTCCGGGTCAGCGCCAAGAAACGTGACGACCTCCAGGCGGTGATCGCCGGGCTGAGAGCCGAGGACTTCGGCATCCCGCTGCAGTTCGAGAACTTCCGCGACTGACACCCCGGCGCGCGGATCGACATCTGCTCGGGCAGCGCTGTGCCCGTGGCGCCACACCGCCGGGCGCCGGCTGGAGCGGGCGCCCGGCGGTCCCGAGAACGCCGGCGAGGCGAGGCGGGGCGGGGACGGCGGCCCTGGTCCGTGGCACCACCCCTCGACCACGGGGAGGACTCGCCCCAGCCGCCCCCCGCCCGCCGCGTCGTCCGATCCGACTCCACTTCAGTCAGTCAGTCAGTCAGTCAGTCAGTCAGTCGTAGTAGCCGGAGTGGATGTAGATGCAGGGCACGCCTTCGTCCCGCAACATCTCCACGTTGCGCCGATCGTCCTCGAAGGCCAGTTGTGGATCGAAGCCGACAGCTCTCAGCTCCCCGACCGACCGTCGCTTGAACTCGCGGGCAGCGCTGTAGTCCCCGTAGTCCCTCATCACGAGCAGGTCCCAGCGCAGATCGTGACGTCCGAGCCAGCCGAGGGTCTGGGGATGGACTCGGGCCGGGCGCCCGGTGAGCAGCACCACCACCAGACCCGGGTCCAGGAGACCGAGCAGGCGGGCCACGTCGTGGATGAGATCGTCGTCTCCGACCGCGTCGAAGAAGGCGTCCCAATCCCGACGGCGGCCCTCCAGGTGGTGTTGGCGCAAGGTAGCGTCCGCCAGGACCCCGTCGAGGTCGAACAACACCGCCGGGAGCGGGTCTGGGTCACCCGCAGGTGTCGGGCCCGGCAGGACCGGGGAGCCCTCCACCCCACCCGCCACCTCCGTCCGCCACCACCAGTTCGCCGGGGAGGCAACGGCACCTCGCATGGTCGGCCGCGCCATCTCCCCGACGGTACTCCCGGTCGGGCTCGTCGCCCTGTCCGGCGGGGCCGGGCCGGGGTGCCGGGCCGGTGGGGCCGGCCCGGGCCGGGCCGGGGAGCCTGGCCGGCGGGGTCGGGAGGGTGGGGCCGGGCCGGTAAGGCCTCCGGGGCGGGTGAGGCCTGGCCGGCGGGGTCGGGAGGGTGGGGCCGGGGAGCCTGGCCGGCGGGGTCGGGAGGGTGGGGCCACCGGGCGGGACCGGGGCTGGACCGGGGATGCCGCACCTCCGGTCGCCGCCGGCACGGCTACCGTCTGGATCATCGACCGGACCCGCCGCAGGGGCGGAAGTCGACCACGGACATGGCCGCCCCGACCGCACCCGACGACCACCCGCTCCCCGACCGCCCGCTCCCCGAGGTCACCCGGATCGAGGTACCGACCGGGGGGCAGGTGCTCGTCGTGGCCGACCTCCACCTGGAACGTCGACCGAGCGCGCCACGCAGTGCGGCACTCTACGGACTGGCCCGATCGCTGCAGGCCGGCACCGCACCGGGGGTGCTGGTCCTGGCCGGCAACACCTTCGCCGGCGGCGCCCCGTCGGGACCGGGCTCGCCTGCCTCGATCCTCGCCGACCACCCGCGCCTGGTCTCGGCGATCACCGCCTGGGCCGCCGCGATCCCCGGGCGGCGCGTCGTCGTGCTCCCCGGTGAGCGCGACGCCCACCTCGGATGGTCACCCGACGCCCGGGCCGAACTGGAAGAGGCTCTCGGGGCGACCGTCGCCCTGGCCGTCGAGATCGACTTCGAGACCGGATCGGGCCGCCGGAGAGTGCGCGTCGAGACCGGCCGCGACCTCGACGAGCTCACTCGGGTCGCCGATCCGACCGACCCGGCCGAGACGCCGCTCGGCCATCACCTGCGCCGCGAGCTGATCCCAGCGGTGCTCGCCCCCCGGCGGCACCGCTCGACCACCCCCGGGTCGGAAACGACCGGACAGGAGCTGAGCCGCTCGCTGGCGGCCCGGCTGCTTCGAGCCGGCACCGGTAGGGACTGGCTCGAAGGCGTCGACTCCCTCGACGACCAGGCGGCGTTCCCCCGCTTCGTCGCCTCCCGCCTCGTCTACCGGCTCCTCGGGAGCCGCTCGTGGCTCCTGCTCGTGCCGCTGGTCGTGGCGGTGGTGCTACGTCTCCCGGTGCGGCTCGCAGCCGCCGCCCGCGCCCACGCGGTCGGCCCGGGCAGCGCCGGGTTCGTGCTGCTGGCCTTCGCCGTCGTGGTCGAGGTCGCCCTGCTCGCCGCGGTCGCGATCGGTGCGCTCAGGCGGACCTGGCACGCCCTCGCCGGGGTCTCGCTCGGAGCCGGGGCGAGGGAACCCAACCGGGCCGCCCGGGACCGGGCCCGCAGCCTGATCTCGGCCGGTTACTACGGGCTGGTCACCGGACACACCTGCCGGGCGGAGATCACCGACCTGATCTCGGGGTTCTACGCCAACCCGGGGTGCGTCGCCGACGTAGTCACCGAGGCCCGACCCAGGGTTCCCGGCCTCGGGCTCCCCCCCGCTTTCGTCCCCCACCGCCAGGTCTCCTGGCTGGAGCTCGAGAGCGGCGCGGAGCTCCACGTGAGGCTCGTGGTAGCGAGGAGACCGCTGCCGGGGGCGACGCTCGCCGAGCGCTCGGCGGCCCGACACCTCCCGGCGATCGGGGACCGTGACCTGCACCCCGAGCCGGTCGGTTCCTTCCCCCACGGGTCCAGCTGGCCGGTCGAGCCGAGCGGCCAGCTCCGCCGACGCCGGGTTCGGAGATGGTCATCACTGTTCGTTGCCGCCGCCGCTCTGGTGTCGCTGGTCTCGGCGTTCTCCGAGCCGTTGCGGGACCGCCTCGACCTGATCCGGCGGATCGTCCCGATAGTCGTCCCCGAGACCTCCGCCGCCCTGACCGCGATCGCCGGCGTGGCGCTGCTGATGCTGGCGCGTGGTGTCAGGCGTGGGCAGCGACGGGCGTGGGTCGCGACCCTGACGGTGCTCGTGCTCAGCGCGGTCACCAACCTCGTGAAGGGCGTGGACGTCGAGGAGGCCACCGTCGCCCTCGCCGTAGCCGCCTACCTGTGGGTCAACCGGGAGGCTTTCGGTGCTGCCGCCGACCGACCGACGCTCCGGCGTGACGTGCTCGGCTGGCTCGTAGCTGCGGTCGCAACGGTCGTGGCCGGGACCGCCGGCATCGAGCTCGGGGTGGAGATCCGCTCGCTCAGGGTGGGTCGTCTCCGGCACCTGGACGCAGTCCGCCACCTCCACCTCCGGGTGCCCGCTCGCTTCTCGATCAGCTGGGGACGTGCGTTCCAGGCGACCCTCGAGCGGATGGTCGGGATCGGCAACGTCCCCCTGCCGAAGGTGATCTCCCGATTCGTCGACCCGACCATGGCCGCTGCAGCAGCCGGGCTCGTCGTGCTGCTGCTCGCGATCGCCTTCCGTCCGGTCGTCGCCCGCAGGCGGCACCCGAACAGCGCGGATGCGGGGCCCGCTGCGCTGGAGCGGGCCCGGTCGGTCGTCGCCCTCCACGGCCGCGGCACCCTCGACTACTTCGCGCTGCGCTCGGACAAGGAGCTGTTCTTCTGGGGCGACACCGTCGTCGCCTACGGGATCTACGGAGGGGTGTGCCTGGTCTCCCCCGACCCGGTAGGACCGTTGCCCGAGCGGGAACCGGTCTGGCGCGCCTTCCGTCGCTTCGCCGACGAGCACGGCTGGATCGTCGGCTGCCTCGGCGCCGGCGAGGAGTGGCTCCCGTTCTACGAGTCGACCGGGATGCGCACGCTCTACGTGGGCGACGAGGGGGTGGTCCGTACCGACCGCTTCACCTTGGAGGGCGGCCGCTTCAAGGGCCTGCGCCAAGCGGTCAACCGGGTCGCCAAGTACGGCTACACGATCAGCTTCCACGACCCCGCCGAGCTCGACGCCGACCTGCAGTCGTCCCTGCGGGAGGTCATGGTCCGCAGTCGACGCGGGGACGTGGAGCGGGGTTTCTCGATGACCCTCGGGCGGGTCTTCGACCCCGACGACACCGGGCTGCTCCTCGCGGTGGTCCACGCCCCGACGGGCCGGCCGGTCGCCTTCTGCCAGTACGTGCCGGCCCCCGGGATCGACGGCTACTCCCTGGACCTGATGCGCCGGGACGACGGCGAGCACCCCAACGGGCTGATCGACTTCGCGGTGGTCGAGACGATCCGTCATCTCGCCGCCGAGGGCAAATGCGGGCTGGGGCTCAACTTCGCGACGATGCGGGCCGTGATCGCCGGCGAGGCCGGCGAAGGGATCGGGCAGCGGGCCCAGGCATGGATGCTGCGACGGATGGGCGACTCGATGCAGATCGAGTCGCTGTGGCGCTTCAACGCCAAGTTCGACCCGGAGTGGCTCCCCCGCTACCTCGTCTACGACGCCCCCGAGAACGCGGTGGCGGTGGCGGTCGCGGTCGCGCGGGCCGAGTCGTTCTGGGAGCTGCCGGTGATCGGCCGCTGGCTGGTCCCCCGGGACGAGCCCGGGCCCCGGCCTCAGGTCGCTGCGGGGGCGGGGGCCGGCTCGACGAACGCGAGGTAGGCGAGGAGCGCCAGGGCCGCGGTGGTCGAGGCGAGCGCGACAGCAGTGGTCGTCCCGGCCGCGGCCAGCACGTCGCCGACCCCGCCGAGGCGGGTCGCCGCGGAGGCGGCCCAACCGAACGCAGCAGCCGCCGACGAGGCGTCGAGGACCACGTGGCGAGCCCGGGGAGGGGTGTCGGGCCGGGCGAAGCACCCGCAGGTCGACAGTGCCCAGCGGCGCCGCAGGGCGACAGCCACGAAGAGCGCGAGGGCGAGGTAGGAGCCGGCGACGAACGCTGCCGCGACCAGCGCCGGCCGACCGGCGGGCACCGTCCAAGCGGCCGCCGCGGCTGCCAGCTCCAGGCCCGCCCCGGCCCGCACCAGTTGCGGGCTGCCGGGTAGGCCCGCTGATCGAAGCGCCCGGGCGGTGTCGCCCGGGCGGGCGAGCTTGGCGGCACCGGCGAACCCGAGCACGAGGGTCGCAGCCCCGTAGGGGACTGTCCACAGCGGCACCGGGCCCACACCCCCATGCTACGGACCCCGACAATCGCCGGGCCCGAGAGA
>JAKABK010000043.1 GCA_021796905.1 Actinomycetes bacterium | reverse complement strand
CAGGGTCGGGGCCCGGCCAGGCCCGGCCAGGCCCGGCTCAGCCCGGTGAGCTGCCGCCTGGCGGGCCGCCACCTCGCAGCGGCGGCCACATCCCGTCGGGACGCTGGCGCGGCGGCTGTCCGGCCAGCCACTCCTCGGCCTCCCGCACCAGCGTCGCCGCTGCGGTGGGCTCCCTGCGCTGCCGGCGCCACCGGATGAAAGCGAACAAACCCTCGGTCCAGGACATCTCGACCTCCCCCCCGGGGACACAGCTCCACTCATCTCCATCGTACCCCCCGGCAGGGACCCTGTCAGGGGTCGGAGCCCGACCAGGGCCCGCAACCACCCGGCCCTCGTCCCCGGTCGGGCCTCGAAGCCGTGAGGGCCTCGAGCCCGGCTCGGACCTCAACCCCGGTTGGGCAGGACGCGGTAGGCGTCGTAGACGCTGTCGACGCGCTTGATGGCGTTGAGCACCGACTCGAGGTGGGCGGGGTCTGCGAGCTCGAACTCGAAGCGCATCCGGGTGACCCGGTCCGACTTGGTCAACGTCTCGCTGCGCAGGATGTTCAGGTGGTGGTCGGAGAACACCTTCCAGACGTCCACGCCGAGCCGGGAACGGTCGAGGGCCTCGAGCTCGACCGCGGCGGTGAACGCCCCGCCGCGGTCGTCCCATTCCACCTCGATCAGCCGGCCCACCTCGCTCGCCGACAGCGAGGCCGCGTTGGAGCAGTCGCTGCGGTGCACGCTCACCCCCCGCCCCCGGGTGACGAACCCGATGATCTCGTCGCCTGGTACCGGGGTGCAGCAACGGGACAGCCGGACCATCACGTCGTCGAGCCCCTCGACGTGGACCCCTTGGCGGGCGCCTCCCCGGCGGGGACGTCGCGCGGTCGCCGGGAGCTGCTCCTCGTGGTCGCCGGCGTGCAGCTCCCGGCCGATCCGCTGGGCCACCGACCGGGCCGAGACCCGACCCTCGCCGATCGCGGCATGGAGCGTGTCGAGGTCGGGGTAGTGCATCGAGGCGGCAAGCTCGACGACGAGCGGTGAGCCGCTCAGCTTCTGGGCCGGGAGGCCCTCCCGGCGCAGCTCCTTGGCGAGCTCCTCCCGCCCCGACTCGATCGCGTCCTCGCGCCGCTCCCGGCTGAACCACTGGCGGATCTTGGCCCGGGCCCGGGGGGTGGCCGCGATCTTCAACCAGTCCCGGCTCGGCCCGGCGGACTCGACCTTCGAGGTGAAGATCTCGACGCTGTCACCCGAGACCAACTTCGAGTCGAGCGGCACCAGGCGGCCGTTGACCCGGGCGCCGATGCAACGGTGACCGATCTCGGTGTGGATGGTGTAGGCGAAGTCGATCGGGGTCGCCCCCGCCGGCAGGGTGATCACGTCGCCCTTGGGGGTGAAGACGAACACCTCGTCGGTCTCGAGGTCGAGCTTCAGGGTCTCGAGGAACTCGGCGGGGTCGGTGCTCTCGCTCGACCAGTCGACGATCCGCTGGAGCCACGCCACGTCCGCCGCGCTGGCCTGCTCCTTGTAGCCCCAGTGGGCGGCGATGCCCCGCTCCGCCCGGCTGTGCATCTCCCAGGTGCGGATCTGCACCTCGAGGGGCTTGCCCTGCGGACCGACGACGGTGGTGTGCAGCGACTGGTACAGGTTGAACTTCGGGGTGTTCACGTAGTCCTTGAACCGTCCCTGCACGGGGGTCCAGGCCCCGTGGATCGCCCCGAGGACCGCCCAGCAGTCCTTCACCGAGTCGACCAGGATCCGCACCCCGAGCAGGTCGTAGATCTCGTCGAACTCCTTGCCCTTCACCACCATCTTCTCGTAGATCGAGTACAGGTGCTTGGGTCGACCGGTGACCTGCCCCTCGATCCGCGCGGCGGCGAGACGCTCCTCGACCTGGCCGATCACCTGGGCGAGGTACAGGTCCCGCTCCGGGGCCCGGGTGGCGACCATCTGCTCGATCTCGGCGTAGCGACGTGGGTGGAGGGTGGCGAACGCCAGGTCCTCGAGCTGCCACTTGATGTCCTGGATCCCGAAGCGGTGGGCCAACGGAGCGTAGATGTCGAGCGTCTCCTGGGCGATTCGACGCTGCTTCCACTCGGGAAGGGAAGCGATCGTGCGCATGTTGTGCAGCCGGTCCGCCAGCTTGATGAGCAGCACCCTCGGGTCCTGGGCGATCGCCACGAGCATCTTGCGGATCGTCGCCGCCTGCTGGGCCTCCTTGGAGTCGAACTGCAACCGGTCGAGCTTGGTGACCCCGTCGACGATCGCCGCGATGGTCGAACCGAACTCCGCCTCGATGTCCTCGAGGGTGACGATCGTGTCCTCGACGGCGTCGTGGAGCAGCGCCGCAGCGCAGGTCACGTCGTCGAGGCCGAGCCCCGCCAGCACGGTCGCGACCGCCAGGGGATGGGAGATGTACGCCTCCCCCGAGGAGCGCAACTGGCCTTCGTGGGCCCGGTCGGCGACCTCGTAGGCCTGGACCAGCAGTGCGGTGTCGGCCCTCGGGTGACGACGGCGAAAAGCGTCGAGGAGAGGGCTGAGGGCGTCAGCGGTCTGGACCTGCCGGCGCCAGGGCAGGACGCGCTCGACCGTCGCGACCGCCCGACCTCGCCCCACCCCCTCGACGCGCGTCACCCTCGGATCGCCACCCCGGGTCCCGCCGGCCGCCCCGTCACGGGTAGCTCACCAGCGACTCGATCCGCAGCCCGTCGAGGCGGGAGCGGCCCCCGAGGAAACCGAGCTCGAGGATGCAGCCGAAGCCGACGACGTCACTGCCGAGCCTCCCGGCCAGACGGGTGACCGCCGACGCGGTACCCCCGGTGGCGAGCACGTCGTCGACGACCAGCACCCGCTCCCCCGGCGCCAGGGCGTCGGCGTGGATCTCGAGGCAGTCGGTGCCGTACTCGAGGACGTACTCCTCGCGCTCCACCCTCCAGGGCAGTTTCCCCGCCTTGCGCACCGGGACGAACCCGGCGCCCATCCGCAGCGCTACGGGCGCCGCGATGATGAAGCCGCGGGCTTCGATGCCGACCACCTTGTCGACACCAGCGTCGTCGAAGGCGTCGGCGAGAGCCACTACGCAGCCGGCGAACGCGGCCTGGTCGGCGAGCAGCGGGGTGATGTCCTTGAACACGACGCCTTCTCGCGGGAAGTCGACCACGTCCCTGATCAGGGAGCTGACCACCGCGGCGTCCGATCTCACGGGACCAAACCTACTTGACCGACCGGCCGGCTCCTCGACAGAGGACCAGACGGGTCGTTCTCGGCTCCAGCCGCGACCGGACGGACGTGGGGCTCAGCGGCGCTTCTTCTTGCGGGGCCTGGGGCTGCGGGTGGCCGAGCGGGGCGGGACGACGGTCGGCCGCCCGGCCTGACCGCTCTCGGACGGGGCGGCCCACCGGCCGTCGCCGGCCGTCGCCTCCCCGCCGGCGGAAGCGTTGCCACCGCCACCGTTGCCACCGCCACCGTTGCCACCGGCGCCGTTGCCACCGGCGCCGTTGCCGGCGGGGCGGTTGCCAGCGGCAGGCCGGTCGTCGCCGGGTGCGTCCCAGCTCCCAGCAGAGCCCGAAGTGCCCCTCTCACCTGCGGGGGCCGGCCCGCGGCCGGCCCGCGCGACCGTCGTGCGGCGCACCGGTGGAGCCGGGCGCCCCGCCGCCGGAGCAGGGCGCTCTGCGCCCCGCGAGCCGACCGGGACCGGCTCGGGACGAACCGGCTGGGCAGCCGAAGGGCGCTTGGCCCCGCCCGGGGCGACAGCCAGGTCGCCGGCAGCGGCCGCCCGGGGGCTGATCCGGCGGGGCCCGGCGGAACCGAGCCGGTGGCGGATCTCGGCGTAGCGGGGCTCGCGCTCCTTGAGCAGCGCCAGGAGGGGTGAGGCGATGAAGATCGACGAGTACGCCCCGGTGGTGAGGCCGATGGCGAGGGCCAGGCCGAACTCGCTCAGCGCTGTGGCCCCGAGCAGGCCGGCGCCGATCACGAGGATCGACGCGATCGGGATGATCGCCACGAAGGAGGTGTTGAGCGAGCGGGCCAGGACCTGGTTCATCGAGACGTTGACCGTCTCGGTGTAGGTGATCCGATTGCTCGACGCCAGTCCTCGGGTGTTCTCCTGCACCTTGTCGAACACGACGATCGTGTCGTACAGCGAGTAGCCGAGGATGGTGAGGAAGGCGATTATCGTGTCCGGGCTCACCTGCAACCCCGACAGCGAGTAGATGCCGACGGTGACGAGGATGTCGTGGACCAGAGCGGTGAGGGCCGCCACGGCCATCTTCCCCTCGAAGCGGAACCAGATGTAGACGCTGACCGCGACGAGGAAGATCAGCACCGCCTTGATCGCCTCGTCGGTGACGTTCGCTCCCCACGACGGGCCGATGGCGTTGATCACCACGTCGTTGAACGGCACGTGCGAGACCCTGGCCATCGCTTGGCCGACCAGTGTCACTTCCTTGGCGCTCCCGGTCGTCTTGGCCGCGCCGGCGACCTTGATCACGCGTTGGTGGGTCGCCCTGTCCGTGAGCACCTGGACGGTCCCCGCCGAGATCAACGGGTCGACCTTCTCGACCGCCGCCCGGACCGCTCCGACCGTCGCGTGGGAGGGGACCTCCCAGACCGTCCCCCCTTTGAAGTCGATCGAGAAGTCGATCCCCCGGACCGCCACCGACAGCAACCCGACGATGATCACCGTCGCCGAGATCGCGAACCACCGGCGCCAGCGTCCGGCGAAGTCGAAGGAGGTCTCGCCCCGGTAGAGCCGTCCGAAGGGACCGCCCCTACCCGGCATCAGGCCGCCCCGCCGGTCGGGTCGACGCCGAGCCCGCGGGCGACGCCGAGGAAGCGGCCCCGGCTGAGCGAGCGGCGCCGGCCGAGCAGCACGACGATCGGCCGGATGAAGAAGTAGGCGGTGAGGACATCGAGCAGCGTCGACAGCCCGAGGGTGAACGCGAAGCCCCTCACGTCGCCGACGGTGAACAGGTAGAGGATCAACGCTGCGAGGAACGACACCAGGTCAGCGGTGAGCACCGTCCTGTACGCCCGGGCGAAACCGGGCTCGACCGATCCCCGCACCGTCTTGCCCGAGCGGACCTCCTCCTTCAGCCGCTCGAAGTAGACCACGTAGGAGTCGACGGTGATCCCGATCGACACGATGATCCCGGTGACCCCCGAGAGGGTCAGGGCCAGCCCGGCGGTGTAGCTGAGCTGGGTGAGGATCGCGTACAGCAGGCCGCCGCCGACAGCGAGACCGAGGACCACCACCAGACCGAGAGCCCGGTAGTAGACGATCATGTAGACGAGCACGAGGACCAGCCCGCCGATGCCGGCGAGGAGACCGGCCTCGAGCGAGGCCGACCCGAGTGTCGCCGAGACCGTCTGCACCGTCTGGGGGTTGAAGCGCACCGGCAGCGACCCGTAGCTCAGCTCGGTCGCGAGGTCCTTCGCCTGCTGGGGGGTGAAGTTGCCGGTGATCGACAGCGGCCCGGTGAAGGTGCCGACCTCGATCGTCGGGGCCGACTCGACCTTGCCGTCCAGCTCGATCGCCTCGAGGGAGCTGTACGGCTCGCTCGCGTTCTTGGCCGGGTCGTAGCTCTGGTGCCGGAGGGCGGCGACCTTGTTCCACAGCCGCAGGCCGCGCCCGGTGAGGGTCACCTGCACCTCGTACTGCCCGCCCGGGGCGACCACCGCCGAGGCGCTCTTCACGATCGTCCCCGACAGCGGCTGCTTGATGCCGGCCTGGCCGGCGGACGGCCCGAGCAGCCAGCGTGGCGCCGACTTGCCGAGACCCATGTGCGAGGAGGAGGGCAGCAGGACCGTCTTGTAGGGGTTGTCGGCGTCGGGGGAGGTGGAGGGTATCGAGGCCGCGCTCGCCGACCCGCAGGTCGCCTTGGACAGACCGGTCGACTTCGACGCGGCGGAGCCCTTGGAGCCGCTCGCGCCCGACTTGCCGGTCGACGCGGTGAGCGTCGCGGGCGCGCCGCCGAGGGCGGACTTGCCCGAGGTCGCCTTGGCGCTGCCCGAGGTGCCGCTACCCGACGACTTGGCCGACTTCGACGACGACTTCGCCGGGGAGTAGGCGGGAAGCTCACAGTAGACCGGCCGGAAGTACAGCTGGGCGGTAGAGCCGATCACGCCCAGGGCGCGAGCAGAGTTCTTCTCGCCGGGCAGTTCGATGTCGACCTCGTTGCCCTGCCGTTGCACCGTCGAGTTGGACACCCCGAGACCGTTGACCCGCCGGTCGATGATGTTGATCGCCTGGTCGAGGATCGTCGGGGTGACCTTGCCCTGGGGTTTCAGTACCACCGCCACCCCGCCCCGCAGGTCGATGCCGAGGAGGATCGAGCGGCCGGAGGCGAACGTGCCGCCGAGGGCTGCGGCGGAGATCAGGATGATCCCGAGCAGCGACGTCCAAAGGCCGCGCCGGCGCACCTTCAGCTTCCCTCGGTGGCGCCGGGGTTCCTCTCGCCGCTGGTCTCGGGCTCACCGCCGGGCTCGCCGGCCGCTCCGGGCTCGTCACCGTCGGCGGGGGCACCGCCGTCGGAGCCCTCGTCTTCGACCCCGTAGTCGCCGTCGACCCCGTAGTCGCCGGTCGTCTCGTCGTCGCCGGTCCTCTCGTCGTCGGGACCGTCCCCGGAGGTGGAGCCGTCCTCGGCCCCTGCGAAGTGCCCGGAAGGTTCGCTCCCGCTGTACTCCTCGCCGTCGTCGAAGCGGTCCTCGACGCCGTAGTGCCCGTCGCCCCCGTTCCAGGGCTCCGGTGGTGCCGGGGGATCGTCGGGGCCGGTCGGCGCCGACACGGGCGGAGCACCGGCGACCGAGGAGCGCAGGTTGACCGCCCGGCGCCAGAACCTGAGGGTCGATCCGGGCGACACCTCGACCTCGATCTCGTCGCCTACGACGCCGGTGACCCGCCCGAAGATCCCCCCTGCGGTGACTACGTCGTCACCGACCTCGAGGTTCTTGCGCCCGCCCTGCTGCTGGCGTGCACGGCGGCTACGGGGACGCAGCACGAAGAAGTAGAGGATCGCCAGGGCGACGATCACGATCAGGAAGAAGGAACCGCCGGCGCCGCTCGTCTTGGTGGTCTTGGTGCTCTTGGCGGCGAGCAGGGCGGCGAGGAGGAGTAGGTGCATGGGGGAGATGGCTCCTGAGAGCAGGACCGGGTGACCTTAGCGCACCCGGTGTGCTCATCCGGGGGCACCTGGTCTGCTCGCCCGGTCCTCAGCTGCCCGGCGGGTCGTCGAACAACCCGGCGGCACCGCCCCGGCCGGCGACCCCCGCCGGCACGGGCAGGTCGAGGTGCGCCCAGGCGGCCGGGGTCGCGACCCGGCCCTTCGGGGTGCGCATCAGCAACCCGAGCTGGAGCAGGAACGGCTCGTAGACCTCCTCGACCGTCTCGGGCTGCTCCCCCACGCTCACCGCCAGGGTGGACAGTCCCACCGGCCCACCGCCGAAACGGGAGCAGACCGCGGCGAGGATCGAACGATCGACCTTGTCGAGACCGAGCTCGTCCACCCCGAAGACCGCCAGCCCCGCCCTGGCGGTCGCCAGGCTCACCGTGCCGTCGCCCCGGACCTCGGCGAAGTCGCGCACCCGTTTGAGCAGGCGGTTGGCGATACGCGGGGTCCCACGGCTGCGCCGGGCGATCTCCGCCGAACCCGCAGGGGCCACCTCCACCCCGAGGATCCCCGCCGACCTGGTTACGATCGAGTCCAGGTCGGCAGCCGAGTAGTAGTCGAGGCGGGCGGTGAAGCCGAAACGGTCCCGCAACGGTCCGGTTATCAGCCCGGTGCGGGTGGTCGCCCCTACCAGGGTGAAGCGGGGCAGGTCGAGGCGGATGGTGCGCGCGGAGGGTCCCTTGCCGAGGACGATGTCGAGCTGGAAGTCCTCCATCGCCGGGTAGAGGATCTCCTCCACCGCCCGCCCGAGGCGGTGGATCTCGTCGACGAAGAGCACGTCGCCCTCGGCCAGGTTGGTGAGGATCGCCGCGAGGTCACCGGCGCGCACCAACGCCGGACCGGAGGTGATCCGCAGGCTCGCGTCCATCTCGTTCGCGATGATGCCCGCCATCGAGGTCTTGCCCAGCCCGGGCGGTCCGGCGAGAAGGACGTGGTCGGCGGGCTGACCCCGCCGTCTGGCCGCCTCGAGGACGATCCCGAGGTGCTCTTTCAGCTCGGGCTGGCCGACGAAGTCCGACAGCCGTCGGGGACGGAGAGTGACCTCCTCGGCAGACTCGATCGTGTCGGCGACCGGGGTCACCACCCGGGCGACGGCCTCCTCCCTCACCGGGCCGCCGACAGCTCTCGAAGCGCGAGACGCAGCAGGTCCTCGACGCGACCGTCCTCGGGGAGGCCGGCGACGACCTGGCGGATCTCGTCGGCCCCGTAGCCGAGCCCGGCGAGGGCCGCCCGCAGCTCGTGGCGGGTCGATCCGGTCCCGCCCGGCGCACCGTCGAGGGGGCCCGGCTCACCCCCGGCGTCGAGGTCGAGACGCGCCTCGAGCTCGGGCATGAGACGGGCGGCGGACTTGGGTCCGATGCCCGGGACGGCCACCAGCGCGTCGGTGTCGCGGTCGGCCACCGCCCGGCGCAGCGCGGTCGGGCTGTGCACCGAAAGCATGGTCACCGCCCCCGCGGGGCCCACTCCGCGGGCACCGATCAGCTGCTCGAAGCAGTCCCGCTCGTCACCGCTCGGGAAGCCGTAGAGGGTGATGGAGTCCTCCCTCACGTGGGTGTGGACGTGCACGACGACCGGCTCTCCGAGCGCCGGACCGGCACCGAAGGTGCGGGTGGGGGCGACGACCCGGTAGCCGACCCCGCCGACCTCGACCAGCAGCTCGACGGCGTGGTCGCCCTTGGCGCTACGACCGACGAGCACCCCGCGCAGGGACCCGATCATCCTCGGGCCCCCGCGGCGCACGCAGCCGCCCGGAGACGGGCGCCGCTCAGGTGGCACACGGCGAGGGCGAGGGCGTCGGCACGGTCGGGGGGGCCGTCGATCCTCGGGAGGTCGAGGAGCCGGGCGACCATCGCCTGCACCTGGGCCTTGCCGGCGGATCCGTCGCCGGTCACCGCCAGCTTCACCTCGTTGGGGCTGTACTGCACCACCGGGCATCCCGCACGGGCCGCGGCGGCCAGCGCCAGCCCACTGGCCTGGCCGACGGACATCGCCGTGCGGGCGTTGACCTGGAACAGGACCCGTTCGACGACGATCGCGTCGGGGCGGAGCTCGGCGACGAGCGCCTCGAGGTCACCTAGCAGCACCCCCAAGCGCTCGGCGAGCCCGTCGGTCGGCGGGGTCGACAGGTGCCCGTAGGACACGGCCGCGAGCCGGCCCCCTTCGGCTCGCACCGCCCCGTAACCGCAACGGGACAGTCCCGGATCGATCC
>JAKABK010000042.1 GCA_021796905.1 Actinomycetes bacterium | reverse complement strand
GATCTCGCACGCCGCCGCCGCGGTGTGCGTCCAGACGACCCCTGCCGGGGTCGTCTTTTTTTGTCCCGATACCCCGCCCACGACCCCCGAGGAGCCATGGAACTGACCGGGGCGCAAGCCCTCATAAAGAGCCTGGAGATGGAGCGCACCGAGGTGATCTTCGGATTGCCCGGAGGCTGCATCCTGCCCGCCTACGACCCGCTGCTCGACTCGAGCATCCGCCACATCCTGGTCCGACACGAGCAGGGCGCCGGGCACATGGCCGAGGGTTACGCCCACGTCACCGGCCGCCCCGGCGTGGTGATGGTCACTAGCGGCCCGGCGGCGACCAACCTGGTCACCCCGATCTGCGACGCCTACATGGACTCGGTGCCCCTCGTCGCGATCACCGGGCAGGTGTCCCGGGCGGCGATCGGGACCGACGCCTTCCAAGAGTGCGACACCGTCGGCATCACCCGATCGGTCACCAAGCACAACGAGCTGGTCATGGACCCCGCCGAGCTCCCGCTCGTCGTCAGGCAGGCGTTCCACCTGGCGACCACCGGGCGCCCCGGCCCGGTGCTGGTCGACGTCCCCAAGGACGTGCTCACCTCGAAAGTCGAGTGGTGGTGGCCGACCGACGACGAGCTGCTCGCCTCCCTGCCCGGCTACCGGCCCAACACCCGCGGTCACACCCGGATGATCCGGGAGGCAGCCCGCACGATCGTCGCCGCGGAGCGCCCGGTGGTCTACGCCGGTGGCGGGATCCTGCGGGCCCGGGCCGCCGAGGAGCTGGCCGCGCTGGTCGAGCTCACCGAGACCCCGGTGGTCACCACCCTCATGGCCCGCGGTGCGTTCCCCGACGACCACCCGCTCAACCTCGGGATGCCCGGCATGCACGGCAACTACACCGCGATCACCGCAATGCAGGAAGCCGACCTGCTGATCGCCCTCGGCACCCGCTTCGACGACCGGGTCACCGGGCGCCTCGACGGGTTCGCCCCCGGCGCCAAGATCGTCCACGTCGACATCGACCCCGCCGAGCTCGGCAAGGTGCGCCGACCCGACGTCCCGATCGTCGGTGACGCCAAGACGGTGATCGCGGAGATCACCAAGGCGGTGCGGGCCCTGCTCGACTCGGGCGAGGCGACCCTCCCCGAGCGCGCCCCGTGGCGGAGCCGGATCTCAGGCTGGCAGGAGCGCTACCCGCTGCACTACGACCCCCCGGCGGAAGGGGACGCGCTCAAGCCCCAGAGGGTGATGGAGGCCCTGCGCGACTCCGCCCCGGAGGGCACCATCCTCGCCTCGGGTGTCGGCCAGCACCAGATGTGGGCCAGCCAGTACTGGAGGTTCAACGAGCCCTACACCTGGGTCAACTCCGGAGGTCTCGGCACGATGGGCTTCTCGGTGCCCGCCGCGATCGGCGCCAAGGTGGGCCGACCGGACCGGACGGTGTGGGCGGTCGACGGGGACGGGTGCTTCCAGATGACCGCCCAGGAGCTGGTCACCGCCTCCAGCGAGCGGATCCCGGTGAAGATCGCCATCTTGAACAACGCCTACCTCGGGATGGTCCGCCAGTGGCAGGAGATGTTCTACGAGGAGCGCTACTCGGAGGTCTACCTCTCCCCCGACCTGCCCGACTACGTCAAATGGGCCGAGGCGATGGGGTGCGCGGCGCTCAGGGTCGAGGACCCCGACGAGATCCAGCCGGCGATCGACAAGGCGAACTCGATCGACGACCGCCCGGTGGTCGTCGAGTTCCGCACCGACGCGTCGGAGAAGGTCTTCCCGATGGTCCCCGCCGGCGCCGCCAACGGCGACGTCGTCGTCCACCCGACCCAGGCCGCCGAGTCCCGCAAGGTGGTGCAGTAGCGGTGCGTACCCCCCACCACCACACCCTCACCGTCCTGGTCGAGAACCGCTCCGGGGTCCTCGCCCGGGTCGCGGGCCTCTTCGCCCGCCGCGGCTTCAACATCGAGTCGCTCGCTGTCGCCCCCACCGACGACGAGCGCTTCAGCCGCTTCACGATCGTCGTCGACGTGCGCGAGACCGACCCCGAGCAGATCACCAAACAGCTCTTCAAGCTGGTCAACGTGGTCAAGATCACCGAGCTCGCCCCCGCGGACGCCGTCGAGCGGGAGCTGCTGCTCGCGACCGTGACCGCCGACGCCGAGGCGCGCAGCGCGGTGATCGAGCTGGTCGACATCTTCGGCGGGGGGATCGTCGACGTCGGCTGGAACCAGGTGAGCGTGATGCTCGCAGGTGAGCCGGCCAGGCTGGACGACTTCGAGGAGCTCGTGAGACCCTACGGGATCACCGAGCTGCAGCGCACCGGAAGGGTCGCGCTGGCCCGGCTCGAACGGCAGGCACCCCGCCTGCGCACTACAGGAAAGGCCAGCTAGTGCCCGCCACCATCTACTACGCCGCAGACGCCGATCCTTCGATCATCCAAGCCAGGACCGTAGCGGTCATCGGCTACGGATCCCAGGGTCACGCCCACGCCCAGAACCTCCGGGACTCCGGGGTCGACGTCAGGGTCGGCCTGCGCGACGCTTCGGCCTCGCGTGCCAAGGCCGAGGCCGCCGGCCTCCCGGTCCGCTCGATCGCCGACGCTGCCGCCGAGTCCGACGTGATCATGCTCCTCGCCCCCGACACCGACCAGCCGGCGATCTTCGAGAGCTCGATCGCCCCGCACCTCGCCGACGGCAAGGCGTTGCTGTTCGCCCACGGCTTCGCGGTCCGCTTCGGGTTGATCCCGTCGCCGCCCGGCGTCGACGTCGCGATGGTCGCCCCCAAGGGCCCCGGGCACCTGGTGCGACGCACCTACGTCGGGGGCGGGGGGGTGCCGGCGTTGATCGCGGTCGAGCAGGACGCCACCGGGAGGGCCCGGGACCTGGCCCTCTCCTACGCGGACGCCATCGGCGCCACCCGCGCCGGGGTGCTCGCCACGACCTTCTCCGAGGAGACCGAGACCGACCTGTTCGGTGAGCAGGTCGTGCTCTGCGGCGGGCTCACCGCCTTGATCCAGGCCGGGTTCGAGACCCTGGTCGAGGCCGGCTACGAACCGGAGTCGGCCTACTTCGAGTGCCTGCACGAGGTGAAGCTGATCGTCGACCTGATCTACGAGCACGGCATCTCCGGGATGCGCTACTCGGTGTCGACCACCGCCGAGTACGGCGACCTGACCCGCGGCCCGCGGATCATCAACGACTCGGTCAGGGCCGAGATGCGCCGGATCCTCGCCGAGATCCGCAGCGGCGAGTTCGCCGAGGAGTGGGTGGCCGAGTTCCGTTCCGGCCTGGCGAACTTCGGGCGCCTCGAGGCCGAGGGCCGGGCCCACCCGATCGAAGCGGTCGGCGCCCGCCTCAGATCGATGATGCCGTTCATCAACGCCGGCTCGGAGCGCCCCCAGGACGTCTCGGGCGGCTGATGGCCGCGACCCGCCAGCCGGGTGCCGACGCGCTCGACGCCATCCGGCGGGCCCGCCGAGCGCGACGGGCCGGCTCGATCGACCCGGTCGAGGCGCTCTACCGGGCGTACGTGGCCGCCATCCTCGCCGGCATCGCCCTCTGGCTGCTCTCGGGGGTCGTCGGCGGCACCCGGGTCGGCCCGGCGGGAGCGGCCCGGGTCGCCGCTCACGCCGGACCGGTCGTCGGACTCGCGGTCGCCGCGATCCTCGCTGTCGGCCTGCGCTCGGGCGGCAAGGGCGGACCGCTGGCCCTCGAGGCCGCCGACGTCCGCCACGTGCTGCTCTCCCCGGTCGACCGGGCCCTCGCCCTGCGCCCGCAGGCGTGGCGCCAGATGCGGTCCGCGGCGGTGGCCGCCGCCGGTGTCGGGGCCCTCGCCGGTCTCCTCGCCTACCGGCGGCTCCCGGGGGAGGTCGTCGCCTGGCTGGCGGCCGGGGCGGTCGTCGCCGCGCTCGCCGTCCTCGCCGGGTTCGGGGTTGCGCTGGTCGTCTCCGGGCTGCGCCTCGGTCGGGCGGCAGGGACGCTGCTCGCGGTGGTGGCGCTCGGCTGGTCCGCCGCGGACGTCCTGACCGGGACCGTCACCTCGCCGATGTCGCTGCTAGGAGAGGTGGCGGTCTGGCCGTTGCGCTTCCGTCCGCTCGGGGTCCTCGGGGTGCTCGCGGTCGGCGCGGCGGTCGCCGGCGGACTGGTAGCGGTCGGCGGCTCGTCGATCGAGGCGGCCGAGCGGCGATCGTCGCTCGTCGGCCAGCTGAGGTTCGCGGCGACCCTCCGTGACCTCCGCACCGTGGTCGTGCTGCGCCGCCAGCTCGCCCAGGAGCTGCCCCGCCAGCGCCCCTGGGTCCGGCTCCCGCCGGCGGTGCGCCTCCCCCCGGACCCCCCGACTGGCCGGGGAGCGCGGGGGTTGCCGTCGTGGCGGCGGGGATGGCACGGGATCGTCCGGTTCCCGGCGTTACGGCTCGGCAGGATGGCTGCCCTCGGGGTGGTCGCCGGGCTGGCCGGGCTCGGCGCGTGGCGGGGCACCACCCCGCTGGTCGTCGTGGCCGGTATCGCCCTGTACATCGCCGCCCTGGACGCGGTCGAGCCGGTCGCCCAGGAGGCAGACCACCCCGACCGCCGCGACGGCTACGGGATCGAGGCGGGGGAGCTGTACCTGCGCGAGGCCGGTCCGTCGCTCGTGGCCATGGCCGTCGTCGGCCTGGTCGGGGCGGCGGCCGCGGCGGCTGCCGGCGGAGGGCTGCTCGCCTTCGAGGTCGGGGCGACCCTCGCGCTGCCCGCAGCGGCCGCCGCGGTCGTCGGGGCGTTGCTGTCCACCGTGCAGGGCCCGCCGTCGCTGTTCAGCGCCACCGACAGCCTCATGCCCCCCGAGATGGCCGGGGTGAAGAACCTGGTGCGCACCGTGCTACCGCCGGCGGTCGCGGTCGTCGGGGTGCTGCCGTTGCTCGCGGGCCGCCACCCCGCCCCCCACCTCGGGCCGCTCGGAGCGACCGCCGCCACCCTCCCCGAGGTCCTCTTCGTCGCCCTGCTCGCCTTGTCGTGGGTGCGCTACCGGGACCGGGCCGTCGAGTGGTGGCACCAGTCGATGGAGGAGGCCCAGAGCGTCCGTGGCCAGGGCAGGCAGTCCGCCGGCCCCCGGGGCCGGTAGTAACCTCACCGGAGCGATGCCTCCCGGTCCCAAGAGCCCCCCGCCGGTCCCGGCGCTCGAGACGACCGTGCTGGCGAAATCCTACGGTGACCTGGTCGCCCTGGCGCCGCTCGACCTGACGATCCCAGACGGCCAGCGGGTCGTGCTCGTCGGTCACAACGGGTCCGGGAAGACCACGCTCATCAGGATGGTCGCGGGCCTGCTCGACCCGAGTGACGGCACGGCGGCCGTCTTCGGGCACCCGGCCGGGTCGATGGAGGCCCGGGCGGCGCTGTCGTACCTGCCGGACAACCCGGTGCTCTACGACGACCTGTCGGTCCTCGAGCACATCGAGTTCACCTGCCGGTTGCACGGAGCCGAGGACTGGGAGGAGCGGGCTGTCGGGCTGCTCTCCGACCTCGGTCTCACCAACCGGGCCGACGACCTCCCGTCGCGTTTCTCCCGCGGTTTGCGCCAGAAGACCGCGATCGTGCTCGGCCTGGTGAGACCGTTCGGTCTGCTGCTCGTCGACGAGCCCTTCGTCGGTCTCGACCCGTCGGGCAGGGAAGCGTTCATCGAGCTGATGGACGACGCTGCCGCCAGCGGGGCGACGGTCGTGGTCGCCACCCACCAGCTCGAGTACGTGGAGAAGGTGGACCGCTGCGTAGCGCTCCGCGACGGTGAGGTCGTCTACGACGGGCCACCCGGAGACGCCGATGTCCTCGCCCTCGTCGGAGCCTGACCGGGTCGTCGCCTGGCGTCACGGCCCGCCCGGCGCGGCGTCGCCAGCCGCTCGTCGGGGACTTTCCCCAGAGCCCGCCCATCCCTCCAGGGCTCAGAGCCGGCCGACGACGTGGTCGACGCAGGCGGTCAGCGCCTCGACGTCGTCGGGGTCGACAGCAGGGAACATCCCGACCCGCAGCTGGTTGCGGCCGAGCTTGCGGTACGGCTCGGTGTCGAGCACGCCGTTGGCCCGCAGCACCGCCGAGACGGTCGCGGCCGGCAGCGACGCGTCGAGGTCGACGGTGCCGACCACCGGGCTGCGGGCAGCCGGGTCCGCCACGAACGGCCGGGCGTAGGCGCTGGCCTCCGCCCAGGCGTAGAGGATCCCTGCGGACCGCCGGCTCCGGCTGGCCGCGAAGCCGGCCCCTCCGTTGGCGAGGAGCCACTCGAGGTGGTGCACGAAGAGGAACAGGGTCGACACCGCCGGCGTGTTGAGGGTCTGGTCCGCCCGGGAAGCCTCGGCGGCGCCGGCCAGGTCGAGCGAAGCCGGCACCCACCGGTCGGTCCCGCGGCGCAGCTCGCCGGCCCGGGCGAGGGCGGCGGGGGAGAGGACCGCCACCCACAGCCCGCCTTCGGCGGCGAAGACCTTCTGGGGGGCGAAGTAGTAGGCGTCGACCTCCAGCGGGTCCCAGGGGAGGACCCCGGCCCCGGAGGTGGCGTCGACCGCCACCAGCTCACCGTCGTCGGCCCAACCCGGGCGGCCGAGCGGGGCGCAGACCCCCGTCGAGGTCTCGTTGTGGGTGAGGGCGTAGAGGTCGACGGTCTCCCCGGGTGCCGGCGGGCACGGCTCGGGGGGGGTCGCCCCCGCTTCGGCCCGGACCCGCACCGGGGGCTGCAGGTGGGGGGCGCACCCTGCCGCGTCGGCGAACTTCGCGCTGAACTCCCCGAAGACCAGGTGCTGGCTGCGTCGGGCGATCAAGCTGGCGGCGGCGACGTCCCAGAACACCGTAGCGCCGCCGTTGCCGACCACGACCTGATGGCCCTCCGGCAGGTCCCACAGCAGGCGGAGCCCGGCGCGGACCCGTCCGACCAGGTCACGCACCGGCGCCTGGCGGTGACTGGTCCCGAGCAGCCGGGGGGCGGCCTCGGAGAGCGCGGCGACCGCCTCGGGGCGCACCTTGGACGGCCCGCAGCCGAAGCGGCCGTCGGCGGGTAGCAGCCCGGCGGGGATGCGGATGTCGGGCACTCCGACCTCCGCTCCGGCTGGGACAGGCGCGTCGGGGTCGGGGGTCGGTGGTGTGCTGGAGGGCATCGGTCCTCCGGTTCGGGGGGCGGGGGTGGGGTGCGGACCGACGACGGTCTCGACCGGCGCCTGTCGGCATGCCAGCATTGCAGGTCATGGCTCGCATCTCGCAACGCATCGCGTCGGTCTCGGAGTCGGCGACACTCGCCATCGACTCGAAGGCCAAGGCGCTCGTCGCCGCCGGAGAGGACGTGATCGGCTTCGGGGCCGGGGAACCGGACTTCCCCACCCCCGAACGGATCGTGGAGGCAGCCGTCGAGGCGTGCCGGGACCCTCGCAACCACAAGTACACCCCGGCGGCCGGGCTGCCCGAGCTGCGGGAGGCGATCGCCGCCAAGACGCTCCGGGACTCCGGCTACCAGGTGGCCGCCTCGCAGGTGCTGGTCACCAACGGCGGCAAGCAGGCGGTGCAAGAGGCGTGCGCCACGATCCTCGACCCCGGTGACGAGGTGCTGCTCCCCGCTCCGTACTGGACCACCTACCCCGAGTGCGTCCGCCTCGCCGGCGCCGAGGTGGTCGAGGTCCCGACCACCGGGGAGTCCGGGTTCAAGGTGACCGTCGAGCAGCTCGAGGCCGCGACGACCGGGGCCACCAAGCTGCTGGTGTTCGTGTCACCGTCGAACCCGACCGGGGCGGTGTACCGGCCCGAGGAGGCCCGGGAGATCGGGCGGTGGGCGGCCGAGCGCGGCATCTGGGTGCTCACCGACGAGATCTACGAGCACCTGGTCTACGGCGACGCCGTCTTCTCTTCCCTACCGGCCCTGGTCCCAGAGCTGGCGGAGCGTTGCGTGGTGGTGAACGGTGTCGCCAAGACCTACGCGATGACCGGATGGCGGGTCGGCTGGATCATCGGTCCCCCCGACGTGGTGAAGGCGGCGTCAAACCTGCAGAGCCACGCCACCTCGAACGTGTGCAACGTCGCCCAGCGCGCCGCGCTCGCCGCCGTGGCCGGGCCGCTGGACGCGGTCGGGGAGATGCGCGCGGTCTACGACCGCCGGCGCAGGAAGATCGTCTCGATGCTCGGTGAGATCCCCGGGGTGGTCTGCCCCGAACCGGAGGGGGCGTTCTACGCGTTCCCGAGCTTCGAGGGGGTCCTCGGGCACCCGGTCGGGCCCGCCGAGCCGGCGACGACCCTCGAGCTCGCAGCGGTGGTGCTCGAGGAGGCGAGGGTGGCGTTCGTCCCGGGGGAGGCGTTCGGGGCTCCCGGGTACGGGCGGTTCAGCTACGCGCTCGGCGACGACGCGATGGTGGAGGGGATGACCCGGCTCGCGAAGCTGCTCGGAGGGTGAGCCCGGCGCGGCTGTGGTCCCGGCGCGGCTGTGGTCCCGGTGTGGTGTGGTCCCGGCGTGGTGCCGGCGAGCCGGGGCGGGAGCCGACGTGGGTCATCGGGTCGGTCCGAGCCGTTGGATGACGGCGCCGGCGGCGGCCAGACCCGACAGTAGGGCGCCCTCGACCCGTGGCTCCCCGAAGGCGTCCCCGGCGCAGACAACCGGCCGTTCGGTGTCGACGGCCACCAGGCAGCGGTCGGGGTGCGACACGTCGGGGGCGGCGTAACGCCACCTGACGAGCTGTGCCTCGAGGGGATCCCGGGACCCGATCCAGGGGCGGGCGGCTCCGAGAAGCGCCGCCATCGTCGCCTCGGACCCGAGCTCCCACCACCCGGCGGAAGCCCGGGGGCCGGCGTGGACGGTGACCGCCGGCACGGGCGAGATCCCCTTGGACCGGTTGTCGGCAACCCACGACAGGGGCCCTTCGGTGAGCTGCAGCGCCCCCGGCGGGGGGATCCCCGGGTCCTCGTCGAGCACCGCGAGAAGGGCGAGGGTCGGGGTGTAGCTGACCGCCCGGAGGGCGTCCCGAGCCTCCGGGGTGCACAGCGTGCCGACCAGGGCGAGGGTCTGGGGCACGGGCGGGGTGAGGACCACCGCGTCGGCGCCGAAGGTCGCACCCCGGTCGCTGTGGGCGACCCAGCCGTGCTCGTCGTCGCCCGGCGAGAGGGTCTCGACGCGGGTCGAGAGGGCCACGTCCAGGCCTCCGGCGAGGTCCTTGGCCAGGTCGGTCATGCCGGTGGCGCCCACGTAGCGCGGGTTGCCGTCGGGAGGTCGGCGGAACCCTCGGCACCATTCCCGTGCGACCCCCCGGGCCAGCCACCCCTCGACCAGTGCCCCCATCTCGGCGCCCCGGACCGTGAAGAACTGGGCCCCGTGGTCGAGCCGTGCCGCACCGATGCGCCGGGTCGCCAGCCGACCGCCGACACCTCGAGCCTTGTCCACCACCGTCACCCGGTACCCCGAGTCGGCCAGCCGACCGCCGGCAGCCAGCCCGGCGACCCCGGCCCCGACCACCAGGACCGACGCGGGTTGGCGCACCGGTCCGACGCTAGCCCGAGCACCGGCGGCACGCGGACGCCTCGTCCGGGACCGCTGCGCCCCGCACGGAGCCCTGGTCGGGCGCTCAGCCGGTCGGGCGCTCAGTCGGTCGGGCGCTCAGTCGGTCAGTGTCGGGCCCGCCGGAAGCCGTCGGCCT
>JAKABK010000041.1:1350-9633 GCA_021796905.1 Actinomycetes bacterium | reverse complement strand
CCGATCTCCCCTGTCCCCGCCCGCCGAGGAGCCGGTCGGCGGGTAGGCGGAGGTCGCTGATGCGGATCTCGCAGTGGTTGTGGCTGCCTGCCATCGTCTCGATGTCGCGTACCACCTCCCAGCCGTCGGCCGGCAGGTCGACGAGGAAGGCGCTGGTCGCTGCCTGGGGCACCTCGGGGTGGTCCTCGGTGCGCGCGACGAGGATCGCGAAGCCGGCCCTACGGGCCCCGCTCACGAACCACTTGTGGCCGTTCACCACCCATTCGTCGCCGTCGAGCACCGCCGTGGTCCGTAGCAGGGTCGGGTCCGAGCCGGCGACCTCCGGTTCGGTCATCGCGAAGCACGAGCGCACCTCCCCCTCGCACAGCGGCCGCAGGTACCGCCTTTTTTGGTCTTCGGTCCCCCAGTGCAGCAAGGTGTGCTGGTTGCCCTCGTCGGGGGCCTGGCAGTTGAGCACGTACGGTCCGATCGGGGAGCGTGCCGCCTCGGCGGACACCGCCGCCATCGCGGTCGGCCCGAGGCCCATCCCCCCCCACTCGGGGGGCATGTGGGGTAACCACAGGCCCTCGTCGCGTGCTCTGCGGCGCAATCGGGCGACCAGCTCCACGAGAGCCCGGCGGTCCGCCCGCTCGTCGCCGGTCCGGGCCCCGGCGAGGTCCGCCTCGGCGGGGGCAACCTCGCCCGACACGAAGGCGCGGACCCGGGCGCGGACGTCCTCGACCTCGGGTGGGTAGCTGAAGTCGATCGCCACCCGCCGGAAGGTACTACCGCCCGAGCGGCGCAGGCCGAGGGTGACGGAGCCGTCCGGGCCGCCGGCCCGGCCCGTCCCCCGAGGGCCAGCGGCCGGCTCCGGCCCGGACTCCCCCTCTGGCAAGCCCATCCTAGGTTGCGGAAGTCACCTCGACAAGGGTTTCGGCCCTAGCTTGTCGGCATGGCAACCGCCCTGTCCGCCTTCTCGATCCGCTTGCGGGCAGTGATCCAGAACCGCCCTGGCACCCTAGGCGGCTTGGCCACCGCGATCGGCGCCGCCGGGGGGAGCCTGATGGGTATCGAGATGGTCGCCACCGACGGGGCGACTGTCACCCGGGACCTGGTCGTCTACTGCCCTTCCGAGGCCCACGCCGCCGGCGTCGAGGCCGCCGCCCGGCGGGTGGAGGGCATCGAGGTCGTCGAGGTCGAGGACCGCACCTTCGCCTTGCACCGCCACGGCAAGATCTCGATCGAGCCGAAGACGGTCCTCGCCGACCGGGACGACCTCGCCATGGCCTACACGCCCGGCGTCGCCCGAGTCTGCAGGGCGATCGCCGCGGACCCGGCGCTGATCCACCGCTACACCATGAAGGCCAACACCGTAGCGATCGTCACCGACGGCACCGCCGTGCTCGGCCTCGGCGACATCGGCCCTGACGCGGCGTTGCCGGTGATGGAGGGAAAGGCGGTGCTGTTCAAGGAGTTCGGCGGGGTCGATGCCGTACCGGTGTGCCTGCGGGTGGACGGCGCCGACGACCTGGTCGAGACCGTCAAGCGCCTCGAGCCGATGTTCGGCGGGATCAACCTGGAGGACATCGCCGCTCCGCGTTGTTTCGAGGTGGAGAAGCGTCTCGACGAGGCGCTGTCGATCCCGGTGTTCCATGACGACCAGCACGGAACCGCAGTGGTGGTGCTCGCCGCGCTCCGCAACGCGCTGCGTGTGGTCGACAAGCGCATCGAGGACGTCCGGATCGTGCTGTGCGGAGCGGGGTCGGCCGGGGTCGCGATCGTCAAGATGCTGCTGTCGGCCGGTGCCGGCGACATCGTCGCGGTGGACCGCGAGGGGGCGATCCACCGGGGCCTCGACGGTCTCGACGAGTCGCAGCGCTGGTTGGCCGAGCACTCCAACCGGGCCGACCGGCGGGGCAGCCTGCAACAGGTTCTCGTCGGCGCCGACGTCTTCGTCGGGGTGAGCGCCCCGGGGCTGTTGCACCGGGAGGACCTGGAGACGATGGCAGAAGCTCCGATCGTCTTCGCGCTGGCCAACCCGGTCCCCGAGGTCCTCCCCGAAGAGGCCGAGGGTGTCGCTGCGGTGATGGCCACCGGTCGCAGCGACTACCCGAACCAGATCAACAACGTGCTGTGCTTCCCGGGCATCTTCCGGGGGGCTCTCGACGTGGGCGCCATCCGGATCACCGAGAACATGAAGCTCGCCGCCGCGGCGGCGATCGCCGCGGCGGTCCCTCCCGCCGAGGTATCGCCGACGCTCGTGGTCCCGAGCGTGTTCCACCCCGACGTGGCTTCCACCGTCGCCGCACGGGTGGGGGAGGCGGCGATCGCCGACGGGGTGATCCGCCTGTCGGGGCGGTGAGGGTCACCTGGGACCCGGCCCGGTACCTGAGCTTCGCCGACGAGCGGCAACGGCCGTTGGTGGATCTGGTCGCCCGGGTCCGCACCCGCGACGCCCGGTTGGTGGTCGACCTCGGTTGCGGACCGGGGACTGCGGCGGCGCTGCTCCTGGAGCGCTGGCCAGCCGCCCGGGTGGTCGGGGTCGACTCGTCGCCGGAGATGCTCGCCCGGGCGGCCCGGGTGGCGAGTGCTCCACGCGTCTGCTTCGAGCAGGCCGATCTCCGTACCTGGGAGCCCGACGGGCCACCCGACGTCGTCGTCGCCAACGCCGTGCTCCAGTGGGTCCCGGACCACGTCGAGGTGATCGGGCGCTTCGCCGGCCTTCTCGCCCCCGGCGGTAGCCTCGCCCTTCAGGTGCCCGGCAACTTCGGGGCGCCGTCGCACACCGCGATGCGCCGGGTCGCGGACAGCGGGCGTTGGCCGCTGCCCGCCGGGCTGCTCCGGGAGTCCCCGGTCCTTCGGGAGCGCCCGGTCCTCGAGCCGGCCGGGTACCTGTCGGTGCTCACCGGCCTCGGTCTCGACGCCGACGTGTGGGAGACCACCTACCTCCACGTCCTCACCGGCACCGACCCGGTGCTCGAATGGACCCGCGGTACCGCCCTCCGGCCACTGCTCGAGGTCCTCGGCGACGACGCGGCGAGCTTCGAGGCGGCCTACGCGGCGGCGCTCCGGGAGGCCTACCCGCCCGACGCCGCCGGCCGGACCGTGCTCCCGTTCCGCCGGATCTTCGCGGTCGGTCGGCGGCCGGGACCGGTCGACGGGTAGGCAGCCCACTCCCCCTACTGGTCGAACAGGTGTTCGACTACACTGGGAGGGTGGGTGCACCTCCGGGGCTCGTAGCGGACCAGGAGGGGTCGCGCCGGCGTGGCCTGTCCGCGGCTCGGGCTCTCGGTAGACCGGTCGCTCTCGCCGGGGACCGCCTCCTGCCGGTCGATCCCGCCCTGGCCCCGCTACTGCTCGACGGCGGCCTGCGCCGAGGGAGCTCGCTGGTCGTGGAGGGCTCGGCCGGCACGTCCCTGGCCCTCGCCCTGGCCGCCGGCGCTTCCCGGGCGGGGTCGTGGGTGGTGGTGGTCGGTGTCTCCTGCCTCGGGGCCCGGGCCGCAGCCCAGCTGGGTGTGGACCTGGGGCGCCTGGCAGTGGTCCCCGACCCCGGGAGCCAGTGGCCGGTGGTGGCCGCCGCGGTCCTGGAGGCCGCCGATGTCGTCCTCGTCGGCCTCCCCGACTGGGGTGTGCGGCCCGCCGACTCCCGCCGGCTCACCGCCCGCGCCAGGGAGCGGGGAGCGGTGATCGTGGTCCTGGCCCCGCCCGGGGACGGGGTCGGAGGGGTCGGGGTGGGGCGGTCCTGGCCGGAGCCTCCCGATCTGCGCCTCGAGGTGGGAGCAGCCGCATGGGAAGGCCTCGGGCAGGGGCACGGTTACCTGCGGTCCCGGGTGGTCACGGTGACCGCGACCGGCCGGCGGGGGGCGTCCAGGTCCCGCAGGGTGAACCTGCTGCTCCCCGGTCCCGACGGGCGGGTCTCCGTCCGGGAGGTCCCGGCACCGCCAGTGCCGGGGGAGGAGCCGAGCCCCGGTCGGGGAGGGGGTGTCGGAGAGCCGGGGATGTCGATCGCTGTCGGGACGTGACCGGAGCGCCGCGGACCTTGGTGCTGTGGTGCCCGGACTGGCCGGTGGTGGCCGCCGGCTGCCCGCCTGGGACCCCGGCTGCGGTGGTGTCCGCCAACCGGGTGGTGGCAGCCACGGCCGCCGCCCGGGCGTACGGGGTCCGGGCCGGGCTGGGCCGACGGGAAGCGCAGGACCGTTGTCCCGGGATGACGGTGGTGGTCGCCGATCCGGCGCGTGACGCCCGGGAGTTCGAGCCGGTGGTCGCGGCCCTGGAGGCCTTCGCTCCCGGTGTCGAGATCGTCCGGCCCGGCCTGGCCGGCTTCGCCACCCGGGGGCCCTCCCGGTACTTCGGTGGTGACGAGGAGCTGGCCCGTCGGGTGCTCGATGCAGTGGGCGCCGTATCGGGGGCGGCCGTTAGTGGCCCCAGCAACGGGAGGGTCCGCTCCGGGGTGGCCGACGGCGGGGCCGGCTGCCGGGTGGGGGTGGCCGACGGTCGCTTCGCCGCCGGTCTCGCCGCCCGGTTCCCGTCGGCCGACGATGGTGCCGGCCCGACTGATCGGCCCCTGGCGGTAGGTGGGGACCGCTGGAGAGTGGTGGCTCCCGGCAGGAGCCGGGAGCATCTCGCCCCGCTACCGGTTACCACCCTGCCCGACGGGGACCTCGCCGATCTCTTGGCGAGGCTCGGGTTGGCCACCCTCGGCGACCTCGCGGCCCTGCCCGCAGCCTCGGTGCTCGCCCGTTTCGGCACCGCCGGAGAGGTCGCCCACCGCTTGGCCCGCGGGTTGGACGACCGACCGCTGGTGGCCCGGGTCCCGCCGGCGGACCTGTCGGTCAGCGTCGAGCTCGATCCCCCAGCAGACCGGGTCGACGTGGCCGCGTTCGCGGCCCGGTCCCTGGCCGGCGAGCTGCACGAACGGCTCGCCGCCCGCGGCCTGACCTGCACCCGGGTGGCGGTCGAGGCCGAGACCGAGCACGGCGAGCAGCTGTCCCGACTGTGGCGTCACGACGGGGAGCTCGGCCCGGGGAGCATCGCCGAGCGGGCCCGTTGGCAGCTCGACGGCTGGCTGGGGAGGGGCGGGACCACCGGGGGCCTGACCCTGCTCCGGCTGGTCCCCGACGAGGTGGGCCCCGCCGGCGGACGCCAGCTCGACTTCTGGGGCGGCGTCGACGACCGGCGAGGGATCTCCCGGGCCCTCGCCCGCGTCCAGGGCCTGCTCGGCCCCGACGCGGTGGTCACCCCGCTGCTCGGAGGTGGACGGGCTCCCCTCGACGAGGTGCGCCTGGTGCCCTGGGGTGAGCCGCCCACTGCCGGGCGCGCCGGCGGGGGCCCGGAGGTGCATGGCGGCGCGTTGGGCGGCAGCGTCTACCGGCACCCGGCGTCGGCAGCCCGCCGTGGCGCGCGGTCGCCGGTCGGTGAGACCCCTCCCTGGCCGGGGCGGCTCCCCGGACCGGCGCCCGCCGCCGTCCTCGCCGAGCGCCGCTCGGTGTCGCTGCGCGACGTCGACGGCAACGAGCCGAGCGTGTCGGGCCGGGGGGAGCTCAGCTCGCCCCCGGTCGAGCTGGCGGTCCCCGGTCGGGGCTGGGAGCAGGTGGAGGCGTGGGCCGGTCCGTGGCCGCTGGAGGAGCGGTGGTGGGAGCCCGGCCGGCGACAGGCCCGCCTGCAGGTGGTGGCCGGCGGTGTCGCCTACCTCCTCGCCCGCGAGGGCCGACGTTGGTGGGTGGAGGCGATCTACGACTGAGCTCCGACAGACGCGTAAGCGGCGGTGGGGGAGGCGTGGACGCCCTGGAGGAGCGCTGGCGGCGGCTGGCGTCGGTCAGCGACACGCCTGGCCGACCGAGGCTTCGACCACCGCCCCGGCAGCCAGGATCCGCTCCTCGCTACCGGACGGACCGATCAGCTGCAGGCTGGCCGGTAGCGGACCGTCGGAGGGCACCGGGAGGGCCAGCGCCGGGAGGCCGGCGAGGTTGACCGCCGCGTTGATCCCGCGGATGGCGGACATGGCGCTGCTGGCGTCCAGGCGCGGCGGGAACCCGGTGAGGGTGGGGGTGGCGAGCAGGTCCAGGGACCCGGGTCGCCCTGGTCGACCGAGCAGTGCTCCCAGCTCGGCGCTCCAGGCACCCCTGACCTCTTCTGCTTCGCCGAGCTCCGCGGCGGTCACCGACGAGGCCTGCTGCAGGCGGGCGAGCACGTCGGCGCCGATCTCGGCGGCCGCGGTGCGGGCCAGGTCGCCGTTGGTCACCCACGCCTCGGCGTCGAGGATCGTCATCGCGGCGAGCAGCGCCCGGTGCGTGCCGGGGAGCTCGACGGGGACCACCTCCCAACCGGTCGAGCCGAGGGCGGCGTCGACGGCCGCCTCGACGGTCGCTCGTTGCGCCCGGAGGTCCCACGCATCCCGAGGGCCGGCGGGGGCGGGGGTGGGCGGCAGGCGGAGCCGTCCGACCCGCCTCGTCGGTGGCCCGCCGGGGGTGAAGCCCGCCTCGAGCAGCCCCATGCCGGCGACCAGGCCCGTCACGTCCCTGGCGATCGGCCCGACCGTGTCGAGGCTCGGAGCGAGCGGCCACACCCCCCTGAGCCCCACCCTGCCGTGGGTGGTCTTCAACCCGGCGACCCCGCAGCAGGCGGCCGGGATCCTGATCGAGCCGCCGGTGTCGGTGCCGAAGCCGATGTCGGCCTCACCGGTAGCGACCGCCACCGCGGACCCGCTCGACGACCCTCCCGGGACCCGGGCCGGGTCGAGCGGGTTGACCGGGGTGCCGAAGCCGGGGTTCACCCCGCTGATCCCGTAGGCCAGCTCGTGGAGGTTGGTCCTGCCCGCATAGGCGGCCCGCCCGGCGCTGATCGCCTCCCGGAGACCGTCCAGGCAGGAGGCGTCGCGTTCCGCCGGCCGGGCCCGGCGCTCGACCGCCCGGCTGCCGGCGGTGGTCGGCTCGCCGGCCACGTCGATCAGGTCCTTGACCGCCACCCGCAGGGCAGCGTCGGTCGGGATCGGGTGGCGGAGGATCCAGGTGGTCACCAGCCCAGGTTCGCGCGCCGACAGGGGTGCCGGGCCGGAGCTCTCGGGGTGGTGGGGCGGCCCGGCACCCCGGGATCAGGCGCGACCGATGCCGCTGTCGCCGAAGACGACCGGGTGGACCTGGAGACCGCCGCAGTCACCGGGAGCGTCGGGGACCCGGGTGGAGTGGGAGGTGTCGGGTGGGGTGACGAGCAGCCCCGACAGCCTCGGGCAGCTCTGAGAGTTGACCGCGCCGTTCAGGCCCTCGACCATCGCGGCGGCGGTCTCGCCCGGTGCCAGGGGGATGTCGGGGGGTGTGTCGTCGCCGGCGGCGAGCCCGCCCATGTAGCCGCGCAAGCTCCGACTGGCCTGGAGCACCTGGACCCCCGACGGGGAGAGCCCGGCGACGCCGGGGTAGCCGACGATCCGGCACAACTGCCCGGAGCGGTTGGTGAAGCGCACCGGGACCGCACTGTGACCGACCGCGCCGTAGACGGCCCCCTCGGTCACCTGCAGCTGGGCGGCGTCGCAGCCGACCGCGAGAGCGGTGTGCGACCGCCCGAGGTCCGGGGCGCCGAACCCGTAGACCGCCCCGTTCTCGGCGACCACCCAGTAGGCGCCGTGCACCGCCGGGTCGGCGGCGACCGCCACCATCGGCGAGGAGGCGGTCTCGGCGACCGGCGACCCGTGGAACGCGGTGTTGTAGCTGAACACGTTGCCGGCGGTGGTGGTCACGAGGTAGCCGGTGGGGGTGGCGACGACACCGTCGACCGGGGCGGTGCTACGTCGTAGCGGGCTGCCGTACCAGGGGGCGTGGAAGTTGTAGACGTTGCCGTCGGCCGTCGCGAGCCAGTAGCCACCGCTGAAAGGGTCGACGGCGATGCCGACCACCGGCGTCGGGACCCCGGTCAGCGCCCGCGACCCGTACCAGGGGGTGTGGAAGTCGTAGACGTTGCCGGCAGCGGTGGTGAGCAGGTACCCGGTCGAGGTGGCGGTGATCCCCACTACCGCCGCGGGGAGCTTGCGGTCGGCGGGCGACCCGTACCAGGGGGCGTGGAAGTTGTAGACGTTGCCGGCCGAGGTGACCAGCCAGTAGCCGTCGGTGTAGGGGTCGACAGCGATCCCCACCACCGGCGCAGGGAGGTGGTGGCCGGCCATCGAGCCGTAGAAGGCGGTGTGGTGGTTGAAGACGTTCCCGGCGTCGGTCGCCTCCAGGTAGCCGGTGCGGGTCGAGGCGATGGCGACGGTGGACGGGGCGCCACGCAGAACCCCTACGGCGGTCGTCGTAGCGGCGGTGGCCGGGGAGGCGG
>JAKABK010000041.1:0-1340 GCA_021796905.1 Actinomycetes bacterium | reverse complement strand
AGCCCTCGGGTGGGAACCTGGACGGCGCCGACAGTTCGCATGATCGGACTCCTCCGCTCCGGCGGGCGGGCCGCCACTGGGTAGCTACCCCCGACGACACCCGGGTACGCCTCGAGGTTCCCGGGAACCGGCTCCGGGCAACAGGCTCGGGGCTCGGCAGGTGCGAAGGCGGCCCCAGGGGCGTCGCCGCTGAGGGGAGCGACACCCCTGGGCTCGGTCGTCTCACGCCCTCGGCGAGGGTCGATCCGGTCGGGTGCGGCCCTACCTCGACCGGGTCGAGGGAGCTCTGGGCCGAGGGCATCCAAGCAGGGTCGCCTTCGGTAGTCCGACCTGGCTCGGAGCCAGTGCTCTACCCGGTCAGATCCCGGAGCCACTGGCTCCGAACTCGTGGGGACCACCTGAAACCCCAGCCGTCTCCGGTGCCGGGCCATTGGGAACCGATTTGCTCTTGCGGATGGCGATCCATGGGTACAGCAGGCCAGCTGCCGTTGCACCGATGACCTGAGCGAGGATGTACACGCCGCACGACGCCCAGTGGTTGGCCCCGTCGAGCACCCAGTCGGCAAAGATCGGCCCGAGGGTCCGCGCCGGATTGATCGCAGCGCCGCTAACGTTGCCGAGCACGATGATGAGCCCTGCAATATTGAGAGCGATGATCAGTCCCGCCCAACCGCTCGGTGCCTTGCGGTTCACGGCGAGGCCGTAGACGCCGAGCACCAAGGCAAATTGGCCGAGCCCCTCGGCGGTCCCGGCACGCCACAGCGGAACGCCCGGGAACGGGGCCGCGGCGCCGAGGCCGCCGGTGATCCACCCGGCTCGCCCGAACACTAACGCGATGGCGAAGGCACCCGCTATCGCACCGATGAACTGTGACACCCAGTAGGTCAAGGCGTCACCAAGCGGAATCTCCTTGTGGACCAGCAGTCCGAGCGTCACGGCCGGGTTGATGTGACAACCGCTGACGTGACCGAAGATGTACACCATGGTCATGATGGCAAAGGCAAAAGCCAGCCCGATGGCCAACCAGTCCCCCATGCCGCCAAGGGCACCGATGCCGATGTCGTGTGGGTTCGCGAAGCGCGGCGCGCCCTTCCCCAATATCAACGTCATGGCTGCGGTACCACAACCAACGAACACCAGAAAAAAGATGCCGACCGCCTCCGCCATCATGCGTTGTGGCAACGAGTACTCCGACACCGACAGGCGGATCTTTGCCATTGCCTCCACTCCCTGTATCTGGATCCTGCAGTACAACTTGCATTTATATCCCGCAGTACAATTGCGCCACAGCCACCGGCACTATTCCGATGGCCCCTCGCTCGGGGGCTGCCGAGCGAGGG
>JAKABK010000040.1 GCA_021796905.1 Actinomycetes bacterium | reverse complement strand
TCGAGGTTCTCGCCGAGATGGGCTGCGACCTCGGTCAGGGCTACCTCTGGTCAGCCCCACTGGCGGCATCCCGGTTGGCCGACTTCGCCACCCACTGACCTCGACCACCTCGACGGGGCCGCGGCCCGCACCCGGCTGCCGGAACCCACCGCCGGTCGCCGCCGCCTCCCCGCTAGGATTCCCTGAACGGCGAAGCGCCGGCGGGGCGTCAGCCCTACGGCGCACGTTGACGAGCCCTCCGGGGAGGTGATCGGGTCGGTCTCGCCGAATCGACCCGGGTGGCAGTGCGACGAGCAGGACCATCATGACCGCCGCGGGCAGCGACGCGATCACGACCAGGGCGGCCAGCGACACCGGCGCCGGACCCGGGGGCGGGGCGTTCCTCTGGGAGGCGATCCGGGGGCACCGGAGGACCGAGTCGGCGTCGATCGCTGCCGCACTGGTGTGGACCGCAGCCATCTCGACCTACCCGCTGCTGGTCGGCCGGGCGGTCGACGCCGGACTGCTCGCCCACCACTGGCACCGCCTCGGGATCTACGTGGTAGGGATCGCGCTGCTCGGTGTGATCCAGGCGCTCGCCTCGGGAGCCCGTCGGCGCAACAACGGGCTCGCCTCCCGCCGGGTCGAGGCCGACCTGCGCAAACGATTCTTCAACCGCCTCCTCGGCCTCGACGTCGGCTACCACGACCAGGTGAACCGCGGTCAGCTGCTGTCGCGGGTGACCAACGACCTGTTCCAGGTCCAGGCGTTCGTCGCCTCCGCACCGGCGCTGATCGGCAACGCCTTCGCGGTCGGCACGGTCGCGGTGATCCTCCTCGTGCTGAGCCCGGTCCTCGGCGGGGTCGCCCTGGTGATGATCCCGATCGTCGTGGCCACCTCGAAGCGCTACTCGGCGACCGTGCGCCCGGCACTCGGCGCGCTGCAGCGCGAACGCGGTCAGCTCGCCGGCGTGGTCGAGGAGACGATCAGCGGCATCAAGGCGGTGAAGGGCTTCGGCGCCGAGGGGGTGCTCACCGAGCGCCTCGGCGAGCAGGCCGACGCCGTACGGCGCGAAGCCCTCGAGGTGGTCCGCACCCGGGCGACCTACAGCCCGTACCTGAACGTCGTCCCCCTGGTCGAGCTGGTCGCGATCAACTGGGTGGGCGGCTACCTCGTCCTGCACCACCAGATGACCGTCGGGCTGCTGCTCGCCTTCAACACCTACCTCGTGCTGCTCACCGGCCCGCTCCAGTCGATCGGCTGGTTCGTGGTGCAGTTCCAACGCGCGCTCGTGTCGAGCCGGAGGATCGCCTCGATCATGCAGACCGAGGCGAAGGTGACCGACCCCCCGGCCGATGGGACCGTCCCGCTGCCGGCCGGGAACGGCGCGATCGGGTTCTCCCACGTCGGCTTCTCCCACGCCGGCGCTCCGAGACCGGTCCTCGACGGCTTCGACCTCGACATCGAGGGCGGCGAGGTGGTCGCCCTGGTCGGCCCGACCGGCTCCGGCAAGTCGACGCTCGCCGCCCTGATCGCCCGCCTCTACGACCCGGACCGGGGCACCGTGACCCTCGACGGGGCACCGCTGCGCAACCTCCGCCTGGCGGAGGTGCGAGCCGCGGTCGGGGTGGTCTTCGAGGACAACTTCCTCTTCGACGGCACGATCGCCGACAACCTGCGGGTCGGCCGGGAAGGGGCCAGCGACGAGGAGATGCGAGCAGCGATCCGAGTCGCCCGGGCCGAGGAGATCGTCGACGCACTGCCCGACGGGCTCCACACCCCTATCGGCGAGCAGGGCCACGCCCTGTCGGGGGGCCAACGACAGCGCATCGCGCTGGCCAGGGCGATCCTCGCCGCACCACGGGTGCTGGTGCTCGACGACGCCACCTCGGCGGTCGACGCCGCCAAGGAGCGGGAGATCCTCGACGGGCTCCGCTCGCTGATGGGGGACCGGACCATCGTGGTCATCTCCCACCGGGCGGCGACCATCGCCCTCGCCGACCGGGTCGTCCTAGTCGACGGGGGGCGGGTGGTCGCCGACGGCACCCACCAGGGGCTGTTGCGCAGCTCGCGTCGCTACCGCCAGGTGCTCGGGCTGGTCCCGGCAGGGGTCACCCACGCAGCGCCCGCCGACGGGGCCGGCCGGGCCACCGCCTACCGACGAGACGGCTCCGAGGACGAGGAGCGCTCGGCGTGACGACGAGGACCGACACCGCTGCCGGCGTCGGCGGGGACACCGACGCCAGCGACGGACGACCCGAACCGACGGGCGACGCCGGGCCGAGCCAACGCCACGTCGCCGGCGTCGCCCGGGCGATGATGCGCCCCTACCGCCGGCGGGTGCTGCTCGCCCTGCTCACCGTCGCCGGAGCGCTCGCCACCTCCCTCGCCGGGCCCGCGCTGGTCGAGTACCTGATCAACGACGGTCTCGTCCGGCACCACTCGATGCGGGTCGTGGACATCGCCGGCGGCGCCTACCTCGCGGTGGCTGCGGCGACGTTCGTGTTCACCCGATGGCAGACCAGCCTCCTGTCGGGCACCGGGGAGCTGATCCTGAACGACCTGCGCAAACGGGTCTTCGCCCATCTGCTGGCCCAGCCGATGGCCTTCTACGACGCCGAGAGCTCGGGGCAGTTGCTCTCCCGGATGACCGCCGACATCGACACCCTCGAGTCGCTGGTCCAGAGCGGGATCGGCACGTTCGTGATGAGCGTCGGGCTGTTCTTCGCGTCAGTCGTGGTGCTGCTCGTCATCTCCCCCCCGCTGTTCGTCGCAACCGCGGTCTGCCTGGTCCCGATCGTGGTCGCCTCGGCCCGCTACCGGACGGCGTCGACCAAGGCCTACCGGGCGGTGCGCTTCCGTATCGGCGACACCGTCTCGAACCTCGACGAGAGCCTCGCCGGGGTACGGGTCATCCAGGCGTTCCGTCAGGAGGAGCGGGTCGGCGAGACCTTCGACACCCGCAACGCCGCCCAGCTCGACGCCGAGGTGCACACCGTGAGGTTGGCTTCGGTGTTCTTCCCGAAGGTCGAGGGCACCGGGGTGCTCGCCACCGCGGCGATCCTGCTCGTCGGTGGGCTGCTGGTGCACCTGCACCTCACCTCGATCGGTGCGGTGGCCGCCTACGTGCTCTACGTCGGGAACCTGTTCAACTCGATCCAGAGCCTGAGCCAACTGTTCGACCTGCTCCAGTCCTCGGGAGCCGCGCTGTCGACGGTCGTGACCCTCCTCGACACCGAGCCGGCGATGCCCGACCCCGAGGACCCCGTCGCGCTCCCCCGCCGGGGCCGCCTGGAGCTGGTCGACGTCCATTTCGCCTACGAAGGTTCCCGTACGGTGCTCTCCGAGGTGGACCTCCAGGTCGAGCAGGGCGAGCACCTGGTCCTCGTCGGGCCGACCGGCGCCGGCAAGTCGACCCTCGCCAAGCTGATCGGACGGCTCTACGACCCGGTCCGCGGCTCAGTCCTCCTCGGAGGCGTCGACCTGCGCTCGGCCGACCTGCCCGGCCTCAGACGACGGATCGTCGTGGTACCCCAGGAAGGCTTCCTCTTCCGTGGCACGGTGCTCGACAACATGCTCGTCGGGCACCCCGACGCCACCGAGGCAGACGTCGCCGGGGCGATCCGCTCGCTCGGACTGACCGAGCGCTTCGCCGAGCTACCCGACGGCTTGGCGACCGACGTCGGCGAGCGCGGCTCGCACCTCTCCGCCGGCGAGCGCCAACTGGTCACCTTGGTCCGCGCCGCCCTGACCGACCCGGCGGTGCTGGTGATGGACGAGGCCACCTCCAGCGTCGACCCGGGCACCGAAGCGTGGGTGGAGACCGCTCTCTCCCGGCTCACCGAGGGTCGCACGACCATCACCGTCGCCCACCGGCTCTCCCTCGCGGAGCGAGCCGACCGGGTCGCCCTGGTCGACGACGGACGCCTGGTGGAGGTCGGCACCCACGACGAGCTGGTCGACGCCGGCGGGCGCTACACCGCTCTCTTCGCCGCCTGGCAGGGGCACGCCGAGCCGGCGTGAGCCCGGAGCCGGCCGCCGGCGCCCCGACCGAGCCGGCTGCCGGCGCCCCCGACGCCTAATCGACCCCGGCCTCGACCCCGAGGAGCTCTGTCGCCACCCCGGTCGGGTAGCTCCTCACATGGGACATGCCCTCCACCCAGCGAGCCGTCCTGCGTGGCGGCAGCAGGCCGACCACCCGGCCGCGCAAGCGCAGACCGGTCTCCATCAACCGCCGCTCCAGGGCCGTCGGGTGGGGATAGCCGAACGCGTCGAGGAGCCGGTCGTCCATCAAGGCGAGCGCCATCCGCCGGCTGACCGACGCCGGGAGCAGGTGGTTGGGCGGGAAGGTCGTCATCAGCCGGAGGGTCGCCTCCGAGACCGACAGCGCCCCCTCGTCCCTCCCGAAGTGGTCGGCCTCGTAGGACTCGAGCAGCTCCTCGAAACCGAGGTAGCTGTCGGGGATGTCGCGGATCCCCATGTGGTGGCCGAGGTCCCGGTAGTACAGGACCGATGCCCTGACCTCGGCCTCGCTGAGCTGACGCCAGCCGAAGCGGTCGATCCAGCGCCGGGGCACCACGACGAAGGTCGACAGCACATAGCGGAAGTCGTCGTTGGAGATGTCGAAGGCGTGGTGCATCTGGTTGATCCGGCGCAACGCCGTCCTCCCGTCACCCGAGTCGAACCCCGACCGCAGGACCCTCTCCAGGAGCAGGGCGGTGTCGTCGTAGCGCTTCTGGGTGCGGTCCGTCAGCTCCCCGGTCCTCGCCAGCAGCCCTCCGATGCTCGGCACCGCGTAGGTCCGGTACAGGGCGAACGACAGCGACTGGTTCATGTCCCAGGGGAACTCGAAGGCGAACAGGATCCGGTAGATCTCGCAGTAGGAGACCTCGGCGTCGAGGGAGGCGATCTTGTCGGTCCAGTACCCCCGGGACATCTTCACCCGACCCACCTCCAAGACATCCCCACCTACCCCGTCGGGGGCGTCTCCGCCCCGGGCCGCCCGCAGGCGGTCCCTCCCGGTCCCGACGGTAACATCGACCCCCGCGCAGCTCCAGGTGTCATCGGTCACCGCGCGCCCCGGCACCGGTCGGACACCGCGCCCCCGCCGGGACCGGCGCCGGAACCGTCGGTAGGGTCGGGCGCCATGGCCGCAGCCCCCCACGACCTCGACCCGAGCTTCGCGTCGGACAACTACGCCGGCGCCCATCCCGAGGTCATGGCTGCGCTGTCGCAGGCCAACACCGGCCCGGCCCACTCCTACGGGGCCGACCGCTGGACCGAACGCCTCGAGCAGGTCGTGCGCGCCCAGTTCGGGCCGTCGGCCGAGGTCTTCCCGGTCTTCAACGGCACCGGCGCCAACGTCGTGTCGCTCCAGGCGATGCTCCCCAGGTGGGGGGCGGTGATCTGCGTCGAGGGGGCCCACATCGCCACCGACGAGGGCGGCGCCCCCGAACGGGTGGCGGGGATCAAGCTGCTCACCGTCCCGGCACCCGACGGCAAGCTCACCCCCGAGCTGGTCGAGCGCCAGGCTTGGGGGTTCGGCGACGAGCACCGGGCCCAGCCGGCGGTGGTGTCGGTCACCCAGGTGAGCGAGGTCGGCACGCTCTACCGGCCCGAGGAGCTCGCCCGCCTCGCCGCGCACGCCCACGCGCGGGGAATGCGGGTCCACCTGGACGGCGCCCGCCTGGCCAACGCCGCCGCGGCCCTCGGCTGCAGTCTCGCCGAGGCGACGACCGAGCTCGGGGTCGACGTCGTCTCCCTCGGCGGCACCAAGAACGGGGGCCTGTTCGCGGAGGCGGTGGTCGCCGTCGACCCGGCGGCGGCGCCCGGCGTCCGCTACCTGCGCAAGATGGACACCCAGCTGGCGTCGAAGATGCGCTTTCTCTCCGCCCAGCTGCTGGCCCTCTACGACGGGGACCTGTGGGCCCGCTCGGCCCGTCACGCCAACGCCATGGCGTCGCGCTTGGCGCTCGGGCTGGGCGAGGTCCCCGGAGTCACCCTCGCCCACCCGGTGGAGGGAAACGGGGTGTTCGCGGTGGTACCCGCAGCGCTCGCCGCGAGAGTGAGGGAGCGCTACCACTTCTACGACTGGGACCGGGAGCGTGAGGTGGTCCGTCTGATGTGCTCCTGGGACACCACCGAGGACGCGGTCGACGCCCTGGTGACCTGCTTCCACCGCGCCGGCGAGGTGACCGCCCCGAGCTGACCGATGAGCACCCGCGCCCCGACCCCCACCACCCCGACCCCGGCTGCCACCCCGACCCCGGCTACCACCCCGACCCCGGCTACCACCCCGGCAGGCGCCACCACGGCGACAGCGGGCGGCACCGCCCGCAACGGACGCTCGCGCCGGATCAGCGCGCGGACGGCGCTGATCGTCGGATCGCTCACCGCCCTCGGCCTGCTCCACGTCGGGGTGGTGGCGGTCCGCTACCACGTCGGTTCCTTCGACGACGACGGTGCGTACATCGCGATGGCCGAGGGGATCGCCCACGGGGTCGGTCTCACCGGACGGCTCCCCTTCGGCTACCCCCTGCTGAAGGACTACCCGCCCGGCTACCCGGCGCTCCTCGCTCCCCTGGTGCTCGCCTTCGGTACCGGCCATGGTTTCGCCGCCGAACGGGCCTGGTCGGTCGCTTGCTTCACCGCCCTGTTCCCCCTCACCTGGGTGTGGTTGCGCCGCCGGGGGCTCGGAGAGGCGACGTCGGCGGGGGTCCTGCTCCTGCTCGCGCTCAACCCGCTGCTCGCCACCTTCGGGAGCATGGTGATGGCGGAGACCTCGTTCCTCGTCACCTTGATGTGCCTGCTGTTGGCGGCCGAGGCCTGGGGTCGCTCCCCCCGGGGCCTGTCGGTCCCGGGGGTGCTGACCGTCGTGCTGGCTGGCGCTCTGGTGTGGTTGAAGGAGGCCGGCCTGGCGGTCGACGGCGGGATGCTGCTGTGGCTGGCCGCCAACCGCCAATGGCGGCGGGCGGTCGTGACAGCGGTCGCCGCCGGCGCCCTCCTCGCGCCGATCGCCGTCGCCCGGGCGCTCAACGGGGTGCCGCTCGCCGGGGCCCGCTACACCGGTGAGATCGCCCGCGGTCTCGGCGGTGACGCGCTGCACCGTCTGACGCTCCTCCCCGCCGGTGCCGCCCGGTTCGTCTTCTACGCCGTCTTCGACGGGGTGACCCCGGTGTTCAGCCCGGTCTCGGACAACCTGGGGGTGCTCGTCGTCGTGGGGGGGGCCGCCTCGGCGGCCGCCGCTGTGTTCTGCAGCGTCGGAGCGTTGCGCTGGTGGCGGCGGTACGGGGGGCGGGACCCGCTGCCCTGGCTGGTCGCCCCGTATGTGGTCGAGTCGATGGTCTACCTGTACGTGAACATGCGCCGGACGATCCTGATCGTGCCGGTCCTGAGCGCCTGGTACCTGATCGGGGCGACGGCGACCGGTCGTTACCTCCTGCGGAGGTCACAGGAGCGGGGAAAGACCCCGCCCGAGGTCTGGAGACGCCGTTTCCGGGTGGCGGCCTGCGCCGGCCTGGCGGTCCTCGTCGTGCAGTTCCCCACCGACTACCTGGTCGGGCTCGGCCAGAGCACCTCCCGGCCGGCCGGTTCCCCCTACATGACCCTGCTCGCCCATCTCGGCCCGCGCCGAAGCGTCGTAGAGACCCACTACCTGTGGACCACCGCACTTCTCACCGGGCACCCGGGGGGGTTCGAGAAGACCTCCCCCCACTGCGAGGCGCCCGCCGTCCTCGCCGCGCTCCGCCGGATCCACGCCGCTTACGCGCTGACCGCCGCATTCAACGGGGAGCGGGTCGACCAGCCGTGCCTGGCTCGCCTCGCGCCCCACGAGCCGTGGGCGGTCCCGCTGCTGCACACCGCCCTCGACGACGCCACCGTGACCGAGATCGTCGGGCCGGGCACCCCCCACCCCGACCTGCGGGGACTGCTGGTCGCAGCCTCGGGCCCCCCGAGGCACGTCTGGCGGCTACCGGCCGGTTCCCGGGTCACCCAGGTGAGCGTCGGTGCCACCGCCGGCATCGAGGTCCGGCTGCTCGGCGCGCACGGCTGGCGGGTCGTCGTCCGCCGGTCCCGTCGCGCCCCGTGGGTCCTCGCCGAGCTCCCCGGGGGGGTACCGGCAACAGCGCTCCAGGTGATCGCCGCGTCCCCGGTGCGGACCCTGGCGGTCGTCGGCACCACCCCGGCGTCACGCTCCGGGTGATCCGCCGGGGACCTCCCGGGGCAGGATGGCTCCATGGCCCTCCATCGCGCCTCAACCCACGTACCCGCTCGCCGCCACCGGGCCAATCCGCTCGCCGCCGGCGACGACCCGGTCGCGGCCGCGACCCTCGCACCACCCAAGCACCGCCTGGCCAGCCGCCCGGTCCCCGCCGACACCGCCTACCAGCTCGTCCACGACGAGCTGCTCCTCGACGGGAACGCGAGGCTCAACCTGGCGACTTTCGTGACGACCTGGATGGAGCCGCAAGCAACCCGGCTGATGGCCGAGTGCGCCGAGAAGAACATGATCGACAAGGACGAGTACCCCCAGACCGCGGCCCTCGAGCAGCGCTGCGTGTCGATCCTCTCCCACCTGTGGCACGCCCCCGACCCGGCCCGCTCGATCGGCTGCTCGACGACCGGCTCGTCGGAGGCCGGAATGCTCGGCGGTATGGCGCTCAAGCGTCGGTGGGCCGCCCGCAACCCCGACGCGTGGCGCTCGGGACGGCGACCGAACCTGGTGATGGGCGCCAACGTCCAGGTGTGCTGGGAAAAGTTCTGCAACTACTGGGAGGTCGAGGCGCGGCTGGTCCCGATGGAAGGCGACCGCTTCCACCTCGACGCCGAGTCGGCCGTCGCCCGCTGCGACGAGGACACCATCGGGGTGGTCGCGGTGCTCGGATCGACCTTCGACGGGAGCTACGAACCGGTGGCCGAGATCGCTTCCGCCTTGGACCAGCTCCAGGAGCGCAGCGGGATCGACGTGCCGATCCACGTCGACGGTGCGTCGGGGGCGATGATCGCCCCGTTCCTCGACCCGGACCTGGTCTGGGACTTCCGCCTCCCCCGGGTCGCGTCGATCAACACCTCCGGCCACAAGTACGGGCTGGTCTACCCCGGCGTCGGGTGGGTCCTCTGGCGCTCCGAGGACGCACTGCCCGAGGAGCTGGTCTTCACGGTCAACTACCTGGGCGGCGACATGCCGACCTTCTCGCTCAACTTCTCCCGGCCCGGGGCCGAGGTGGTCGCCCAGTACTACCTCTTCCTCCGCCTCGGCTTCGAGGGTTTCGCCGCGGTGCAACGGGCCTGCCGAGAGGTCGCCACGGACCTGGCCCACGGGATCGAGCAGCTCGGAGCGTTCGAGCTGCTGACTCGCGGCGACGAGCTGCCGGTGTTCGCCTTCACCACCACCCCCGAGGTGACCGCCTTCGACGTGTTCGACGTCAGCCGCCGGCTGCGCGAGCGCGGCTGGCAGGTGCCGGCCTACAGCTTCCCTGCCGAGCGCGAGGACCTGAGCGTCCTGCGGGTCGTGGTCCGCAACGGTTTCACCGACGACCTGGCCTCGCTCCTCCTCGACGACCTCGGCCGGCTCCTGCCGGAGCTGTCCGCCCAGCCCGGCCCGCTCGGCGCTCCGAGCGCCAGCTCGACGTTCCACCACTGACCGCCGCCGAGGTAGCCGGCCCCCGAGACCAGTCGGCCGCCGAGGTAGCCGGCCCC
>JAKABK010000039.1 GCA_021796905.1 Actinomycetes bacterium | reverse complement strand
GATCAGCGCGGGCCAGTCCTGGGGGCGCACCTCCCCCGAGCAGATCAGGCCGAGCACCGCCCTCACCTCGTCTCGACCCTCGAAGCCGGCCAGGGCGTGGAGGTGGCGTTCCCTCTCCAGCGGGCTGGCCGCCGTCCGCATCCCCTCCAACAGCCCGTCGAGCTCGGCCGGGCCGCCGGCCGAGGCCACCACTGCGAGGACCGACGGCGCCGCCTCGGGATCGAGCGCCGCCCGACCCCGCCGGTGGGCCTCCCAGCGCTCGGTCGCCCCGGCGCGCACCTCGGGGTCGGCGCCGACGGTGCCGAGCAGGCGCAGCAGGGTCGAGCGGGCCCTCGACTCGATCTCCGGCTCTCCGGGGCGTGGCTCCCATCCGAGGCGGCCCCACCCGGGTCGGGCCGCGTCCCGGACCAGGTCGGCGACCGCCGCCCGCTCGTCGTCGCCGGCGACCCGCTCGAGCATCCCCAGGCACCTCGCCGCGACCGCCCAGACGTCGGGGTGGGTCTCGGCGCCGAGCCGGCGGGCGAGGTCGGCGAAGCTTTCTACCGACCCCCCGGCGAGGACCACCGCCCAGGCGTCGTCGACCAGCACGACACGTTCCAGGGGGGTGAGGACGGCCAGGTCCGGCGGACGGAGGGACGCTTCGGTGGTGCTGCGGTGGAAGCCGTGCCCGCCACCGTTGACGACCAGCCACTCGACCGGGGCGTCGAAGCGGACCGTCGCCGGCTCGTCGAGCAGGACCCGCCGCTCGACCACCTCGCCGGCGACCGAGGCCCGCAGCACCAGCGGTACCCGCCACGAACCGGGGGGCGCCCCCCGGTAGGCGAAGCGGGCCTGGGTGAGCTCGACGGTGGCGGGATCCTCCCCCCGCGAAGCGGTGACGACCGGGTGTCCGGGGCTCGAGATCCAGGCCTCCATGGTCCCCCGGACCGGCTGGCCCGACGCCGACTCGAGCGCGTCCCACAGGTCGGTGGTCTCGGTGTTGGCGAAGGCGTGGTCGGTCAGGTACCGGGTGACGCCCCGTCGGAAGTCGTCCTCGCCGAGGTGCTCCTCGAGCATGCGCAGCACCCCGGCACCCTTCTGGTAGGTGAGCACGTCGAACATGTCCTCGGCGTCGGCGGGGGCGACGACGGGGTGCTCGACGGGCCGGGTGGAGGCCAGGCCGTCGACCGCGAGCGCCTCGGCCCGAGCGGGTGCTGCGGCGGACCAGGCGTCCCAGTCGGGGTGGAACGCGTCGGCCGCCTTGCGCTCGAGGAACGTGGCGAACGCCTCGTTGAGCCACAGCCCGTTCCACCAGCGCATCGTCGCGAGATCCCCGAACCACATGTGGGCGGTCTCGTGGGCGACGGTCTCGACGATCTCCCGGAGCTCGGCCTGGGAGCTGCTGGCGGGGTCGGCGAGCAGCATCGACTCCCGGTAGGTGACGCAACCGAGGTTCTCCATGGCACCCGAGGCGAAGTCGGGGATGGCGACGTGGTCGATCTTCGAGGTCGGGAAGGGGACGGAGAAATACCCCGCCAACCAGCCGAGAGCGTGGGTGGCGGCCCCGAGCGCGAACCCGGCGAGAGGAAGCCGCCCGGCGGGCACCGCGACCCGCACCGGTACCCCGTCGACCTCGACGGGTTCGGTCGCCTCGAACGGTCCGACCACCCACGCCAGCACGTAGGTCGACATCGGGATCGTCTCCCCGAAACGCACCCGTTCGCGGCCGTCGGCGAGGTGCTCGACGGCCTCCTCCGGGCCGCTCGACAGGACCGTGGACCCGGCTGGGACGATCACGCTCAGCGTGAAGGTCGCCTTCAGGTCCGGCTCGTCCCAGCACGGGAACGCCCGCCGGGCGCTGGTCGGCTCGAAGTCGGTGGCGGCGATACGGGCCTCGGTCCCGCCCGGGCCGGGGAAGCGGCTCAGGTAGAAGCCCTGCATGTCGTCGCCGAGCCGGCCCGAGAAGCGCAACCGCAGCGTCGCGGGTCCCGGGGCGAGGGCGGTCCCGGATCGGAGGGTGACCTGCTCCCGCCCCGGGCCCAACGCGACGCTCGCCGGGCGCCCGGCGAGCTCGGGCAGCTCGATGTCGAGCCCGGCGGCGTTCAGGACCACCTCGGTGACCACCTCGGTCACCTCGACCTCGACCTCGAGCTCCCCCCGGAAGCTCTGCGCGACGAGGTCGGGCTCCACCTCGATCCGGTAGCGGCGGGGTACGACACTGCGGGGAAGGCGATCGGTGCCGGAGGTCGAGGCGGTCGAGGCGGTCGAGGCGGTCGAGGTCAAGGCGGTCGAGCCTACGGGTCGCCGTCGGGCTCGCCGGGGCGGGGAGGTAGCGTCGTCCGGTGCGGATCTCCCCTGAGCTGGTCACCGTCGGGCACGCCCTGGTCGACGTCGTCGTCCGGGTCGACGACTCCGTGGTGGCCGGGCTCGGTCTGGACAGGGGCACCATGAGCCTCGTCGACCCCGACCGCTCGGAGGCGATCCTGGCGGCCCTCCCCCCCGGTAGGTCGGTATCGGGGGGATCGGCGGCCAACACCGCTGCGGGGGTTGCCGCGCTAGGCGGCTCGGTCGCCTTCGTCGGCAAGGTACGCGACGACGAGTGGGGCCGTCTGTTCGCCCGGGACATCCGCGACGCAGGGGTCGTCTACGCCGGCCCGGTCTCCGGTGACGGTCCGGCGACCGGGAAGGTGGTCGTGCTGGTCAGCCCCGACGGGGAGAAGACGATGTGCACGAGCCTCGGCATAGGGGACCTGCTCGGAGCCGGCGACGTCGACCCGGGGCTCGTGGCCGGGGCGAGGGTCGTCTACCTCGAGGGCTACCTGTGCGGCCTGGAGCACACCGCGGCGACCCTGGAGGCGACCATCGACGCAGCCGAGGCCGGGGGCGCGACCGTAGCGCTCTCGCTCTCGGACCCGCAGTGGGTCCGCTTGCACCGCGACGAGCTGGCCGCCCTGCTGCCCCGGGTCCAGTTGCTGTTCGCCAACGCCGACGAGGCCTGCGCGATGACCGGCGCCACCGTCCCCCGCCTGGCGGCACGGGAGCTGGCCGGTACCTGCCCGAACGTGGTGGTCACCCTCGGCGCGGGTGGCTCGCTGGTCGCGACCGGCAGCGGATCGCTGCAGGTGCCGGCGGCCGAGGTCTCGGAGGTGGTGGACACCACCGGCGCCGGGGACCTCTTCGCAGCCGGGTACCTCCACGCCCACCTGCGCGGAGCCCCACCCGAGGAGGCCGCCCGGCTCGGGTCGGTCGTCGCCGCCGAAGTGGTCGGGCATCTCGGAGCCCGCCCGGTCGCCGACCTGCGCTCCCTCGCCGGCGCAGCCGGCCTCGGTGCCTGGCTCGCCGGCTAGGCGTGCCCTGTTGCCTGGCTCGCCGGCTGGGCGTGCCCTGTTGCCTGGCTCGCCGGCTGGGCGTGCCCCGGTGCTACCCCTAGCGGCGGGTCAACCGCGCCCGCGGTTGGGCTTGCGCCCGTGGTTGGCCTTGTTGGTCTTCGCCCGCTTGCGGGCCTTCGCAGTGCGCTTGGACATCCCGGTGATGCTAGGGGACGCCAGCGGTGGGCGGCCAGCGGCGCTCGGTACCCTGGGACCGTGGCGTGGTTGACCCGCGGCGACGAGGTGCTCGCCTCCTTGGACCGGTCCCGCCGGCGTCCCGACCCGGAGTCGGGGGCGGCCGCGTTGTTGCAGAGGCCCGTGCTCGTCACGGCTCCGTTGCTCGGCACCCTCGACGTGGCCTGGTGCCGACCGGTCCCTTCCGCCGAGCCCGCCCCGCCCGAGGACCTGGAGGTGTGCCGCCTGGTCCGGCTCGGTCCGCTCCACCCGGTCGCGCCCGGGTTCGGGCCGCCGGTGGTGATCGTCGCCACCGGAGGGGCGTTCGAGCGCTGGAGGCTGGCCGTCGGCGACCGTTTGGTCGTCCACGGTGACTGACCGACCCGCCGGAGCGGTGCCCGCCGGCTCCGGGCGCGGCCGGGCCGCCCGCTCGGCCGGGTCCCCGGCGCAGGGGAGCGCAGCGCCCGAGGCGGGTGCGGACCCCGCTTTCCCCCCCGGTTCGGTGGCCCTCGTCGGAACCCCGATCGGCAACCTCGGTGACCTCTCGCCTCGCGCCGCCGCCGCCCTGGCGGCCGCCGACGTCATCTGCTGCGAGGACACCCGCCGGACCCGGGCGTTGCTCAGCGCCGCCGGGATCGCCACGCCGGCGCTGCTCAGCATCGAGCGGCACCGGGAGGCCGCGTCCGCGGCTGTGGCGGTCGCCCGGGCCGCCGGTGGGGAGCGGGTGGCGGTGGTCACCGACGCCGGCATGCCGGGAGTCTCCGACCCGGGGGAGCGGGTGGTGCGCGCCGCGCTCGACGCCGGCGTGCCGGTCACCGCGGTGCCCGGACCGAGCGCCGCGCTCACCGCGGTGGTGCTGGCCGGGCTCGGCGCGCAACGCTGGTGCTTCGAGGGGTTCCTGCCCCGCTCCGGCCGGGCCCGGTCCGAGCGCCTGGCGGCGGTCGCCGCCGACGATCGGGCCACGGTCATCTACGAGGCGCCGACACGGGTGGCCGGCACGATCGGCGACCTGGCCGGCAGCTGCGGCCCGGAGCGGCGCGTCGCGGCCGCCCGGGAGCTGACCAAGCTCCACGAGCAGGTGTGGAGGGGCACGCTCGGGGAGGCCGTCGGGTGGCTCGCCGGCGTCGCGCCCCGGGGTGAGTGGGTCGTGGTCGTCGACGGGGCGCCCGGTCGCGGGGAGGTCGGTGACGACGAGATCCGCGCCGGCCTGGCCGAGCGCACCGGCAGGGGAGCCGACCGCAAGTCAGCGGTCGCCGAGGTCGCCCGGTCGCTCGGGGTGCCCCGCCGGCGGGTCTACGCGCTGGCCCTCGGCCTGCGCGAGGGGGACCGGTAACCTCTGGCGGTGGCCCGGTACTACGTCACCACGCCGATCTACTACGTCAACGACGCGCCGCACATCGGCACGGCGTACACGACGGTCACCGCCGACGCGCTCGCCCGCTGGCACCGCCTCGCCGGTGACGAGGTGTGGTTCCTCACCGGCACCGACGAGCACGGGCTCAAGATGCAGCGGGCGGCCGAGGCCAACGGGCTGACCCCCAAGGAGCAGGCCGATCGTTACAGCCGACGCTTCGTCGAGACCTGGGAGTCGCTCGACATCAGCAACGACGACTTCATCCGCACCACCGAGCCCCGTCACTACCAGGCGGTGGCCGCCTTGATGCAGGCGGCGCACGACAACGGTTGGATCACCCTCGGCACCTACGAGGGTCTCTACTGTGTGTCCTGCGAGGCGTACTACACCGAGGCCGAACTGCTCGACGGGCAGTGCTGCCCGATCCACCGCCGGCCGGTCGAGACCCTCGCCGAGGAGAACTACTTCTTCCGGCTCTCCGCGTTCGAGGAGCGCCTCCTCGCCTGGTTCGACTCCGACCCGGAGGTGGTGATCCCCGAGAGCAGGCGCAACGAAGCCCTCGGGCTGGTCAAGGGCGGGCTCCGGGACGTCTCCATCTCCCGAACCTCGATCAGCTGGGGGGTGCCGGTCCCCTGGGACCCGGACCACGTGTTCTACGTGTGGTACGACGCGCTGATCAACTACGCCACCGCCGCCGGTTACGGCACCGACCCGCAGCGTTTCTCCACCTGGTGGCCGTCGGTGCACCACCTGATCGGCAAGGACATCCTGCGCTTCCACTGCGTCTACTGGCCGGCGTTGTGCATGGCGGCGGGGATCGACCCGCCCCGTCAGGTCGCGGTCCACGGGTTCCTGCTCGTCGGCGGGGAGAAGATGTCCAAGACCGCCTTGAACCAGATCACCCCCGCCGATCTGCTCCCCACCTTCGGGGCGGACGGACTGCGCTACCACCTGCTGCGCGACCAGGCCTTCGGTCCGGACGGTGACTTCTCCTACGAGGGCATGCTCGCCCGCTACAACGCAGACCTCGCCAACAACCTCGGCAACCTGCTGTCCCGGGTCTCGACGGTCGTGGCCCGCAAGTGCGGGGGGATCGGGCCGGCCCCCGACCCGTCGAGCGCTCTCGGCGAGGTGGTCGCCGACGCCTACCGGGCGGCCGCCGCCGCCTGGGGTCGGGTCGCTCCGAGCGAAGCGCTGGAGGCCACCTGGCGCATCGTCCGGGAGACCAACGCCGCCCTGGAGGCCGCCGAGCCGTGGAAGGCCGAGCCCGGTCCGGCGCTCGACGCAGTCCTCGGCGACGCCCTGGAGGCGCTCCGGGTCCTCGCGGTCCTCGCCTGCCCGGCGGTACCACGCGCCGCAGCCGAGATCTGGCGGAGGATCGGGATGAGCGGTGCTCCCGGCGATCAGAGGCTCCCGGCGGCCGCCGAGTGGGGTGGGTACCCGGGTGGCCTGCCGGTCGCGACAGGGGCGCCGCTTTTCCCCCGGCTCGCCGGCTGAGGATCGGGCAACCCGCTCCGTGTGGGCCGACAGCCACTGCCACGTCCCCTACCAAGGGTTGGAGGCCACCGCGGTCGACGAGGCGCTCGCCGCCGGCGTCGGCCGGCTGGTGAGCGTCGGCACCGACGCTGCCCAGTCAGCCGCGGCCGTAGCCCTCGCCGGCTCCCGGCCGGAGGTCTGGGCCACCGTCGGGCTGCACCCCCACGACGCCAGCCGCGGGGTCGACACCCTCGACCCCCTCCTCTCGCCCCCCGACGCCCGGGTGGTGGGTATCGGCGAGTGCGGCCTCGACTACCACTACGACCACTCCCCCCGTGAGGTGCAGCGGGAGGTCTTCGCCGCCCAGGTCCACCTGGCCCTCCGCCACCGGCTCACCCTCGTGATCCACACCCGGGAGGCGTGGGACGACACCTTCGCCGTCCTCGACGCCGAAGGCGTCCCGGAGCGCACCGTGTTCCACTGCTTCACCGGGGGACCGACCGAGGCCCGCCGGGCCCTCGGGCTCGGGGCGTGGCTCAGCTTCAGCGGGATCGTCACCTTCAAAGGCGCCGGTGAGGTGCGCGAAGCCGCCCGGCTCTGCCCTCCCGAGCGTCTGCTGGTCGAGACCGACTCCCCCTACCTGGCCCCGGTGCCGCATCGCGGCCGGCCCAACCGGCCGGCGTGGGTGGCGGTGGTCGGGGAGGCTCTCGCCGCGGCGCGCTCCGAGCCGGTCGGGACCGTGGAGGACGCCACCTGGGCGGCGACGGCCGAGGCGTTCGGCCTGCCGGAGTGACCCTCACCCGCGGCCAGGTCGTAGAGGCGCTCGCCGACGCCGGGATCCGCCCGAGCCGGGCGCTCGGCCAGAACTTCGTGGCCGACCCCAACACCGTGCGGCGCATCGCCCGCCTGGCCGGTGTCGGGCCCGGCGACGCGGTCGTGGAGGTCGGGGCGGGCCTCGGTTCGCTCACCTTGGCCCTCGCCGAGACCGGCGCCCGGGTGACCGCGATCGAACTGGACCGTCGGCTCCTGCCGTTGCTCTCCGCTCGGGTCGCTGCCGCCGGGGTCGCCGCCGCCGGGGTCGTTGCGGGCGGGCCCGTCGGGTCCGCAGGCGGCGGCCCCCCCGGAGCGGTCGAGGTCGTAGCCGGTGACGCCATGACCCTCGACTGGGCTGGCCTGCTCGGAGCCGGGCCGGCCGAGGGCCCCGGAGCCGGCCGGGACGTCGGGACCGCCCCGGGGACCTGGACGCTCGTGGCCAACCTGCCCTACAACATCGCCACCCCGCTGGTTGCCGACCTGCTCGACGGGGTGCCGGCGATCACCAGGATGGTGGTGATGGTCCAGCGGGAAGTGGCCGAACGGCTCGCGGCGGGTCCCGGTGACGCCGCCTACGGGGCGGTGAGCGTGAAGGTCGCCTACTGGGCGACCGCCCGGCTGCTCGGAGCGGTCCCGGCGTCGGTCTTCGTGCCCCGGCCCAACGTCGAGTCGGCGCTGGTCGGCATCGAGCGTCGCCCGCGGCCGGCGGTCGACCCGGTGGCGGTACCCGCCGAGCGGTTGTTCGAGCTGGTCCGGGCCGGTTTCGCCCAGCGGCGCAAGACCCTCCGACGAGCCCTCGGCGACCGGGTCGACCCCGGGGCCTGGGTGCTCGCAGGTGTCGACCCCGGCGCCCGGGCCGAGCAGCTCGGGGTCGGGGACTGGGGTCGGCTCGCCGCCGCGACCCTCTCCGGGGTCGGGGCGGCGGGTTGAGCGGGATGCCGTCCGCCGGACCCCCGTTCGCCGGCGGCCGGGCCCGGATCGACGCGCCCGCCAAGCTCACCCTCACCCTGCGGGTGACCGGGGTCCGCGACGACGGCTACCACCTCCTCGACGCCGAGATGGTGAGCGTCGACCTGGCCGACACCCTCGAGATCGGACCGGGTGACGGGCTGGTCGTGGTCGGCGCAACCGGCGCTCCGGTGCCCTCCGACGGCACCAACCTGGTCTGCCGGGCGTTGCGGGCGGTCGGACGGCGGGCCTCGGTGCGCCTGACCAAGCGGATCCCCGCCGGCGCCGGGCTCGGCGGCGGTTCCGCCGACGCTGCCGCCGTGCTGCGCTGGGCGGGGTGCTCGGACCTCTCGGTCGCCGCCGGCCTCGGCGGGGACGTCCCGTTCTGCCTGTTCGGCGGGCGGGCACGGGTCTCGGGGATCGGTGAGCTGGTCTCCCCGGTGCCGCTCGGGGAGCTCGCGGGGGTGACGTTCACCCTGCTCACCCCGCCGTTCGGGCTGTCGACGGTCGAGGTCTACCGGGCGTGGGACCGCCTCGGGGGCCCCAGCGGGACCAACGGCAACGACCTGGAGCCGGCGGCGCTGGCGGTCGAGCCCCGTCTCGCCGCTTGGCGCGACCGGCTCGGGGAGGGGACCGGGGAGACGCCCCGGCTCGCGGGCAGCGGATCGACCTGGTGGGTCCCAGGCGAACACCCCGGGTCGCACCGGGTGGTGGTCAGGGCCTGCGCGCTGCCGGCGCCGGTCGCGCTCTGATCAGTCTCCGGCACCCTCGGTGACGACCCCCCGGCGAGAGGGCGGCTGGCGACGACCCCCCCCGGAGACCCCCGGCGAGCGGGCGGCCGGGGGTCAGCGGCCGGCGCGGCGCTGCCAGCGAGTGGCTTTCAGCATCTTCTTGTGCTTCTTCTTGCGCATGCGCTTACGGCGCTTCTTGATGAGGGATCCCATGCCGACCGGGCAACCTAGCCGCTGCCGGGGTTGACGTGCGAACCGGAGGCCCGGCTGGTGCCGGCGGGTGGCTCACCCGGCTGGCGCCGACGGTCGCGGCTTGGGCGACGGGACCCCGAGGCGGGGACCGGCGACGGCGGTCTCCGGCCAGCGTCGCCGGGAGACGATCGACAGCTTGCGCAGAAGGGCGACCGCCCCGGGGTCGTCGTCGCCGGGGCGGGTCTCGATCGTGCCGTCGGCGACCATCGCTTCCACCAGCTCCCTGCCGGTGTCGGTCCGCACGATCGTGAGGGTCCAGTCGTTCCATGCGCCGATCCCCCCGGTGGAGATGTCGGCGTGCTCGGCGGCGAAGTCGGGGCAGGACTTGCAGCCCTCCCGGGTCCAGGCGTGGCACTCCTTCAGCGGGACCTCGTGGTAGGAGCCGTCACGCATCCAGATCTGGAACACACCCTTGATGTTCATCTTCACCATGTCTTCGCGCGCCAGGCCGTAACGGGCCTCGAACAGCTCCGGGAAGATCGCGTCGTCGAAGGTCTTCGAGCAGAGCAGGCCGATCGACAGGGCGAGCCGACGTCCGGGCTTCCCGGCCTTGCGGGCCCTCATCACCGCCGGCACCGACGCCTGGCAGCTCATCCCGACCACCGCCAGGCGCTCGTCGCCGGCGGCGACCGCCTCGGCGTAGGC
>JAKABK010000038.1 GCA_021796905.1 Actinomycetes bacterium | reverse complement strand
GGGCCGGCCGGGGCCTGGCGGGCCCGGGCCGGGCGGCCCGGGCACCCATCCGTAAAGTTGACCCAACAGGTAAGCTTTATGGCCCGGGCGGGTCCGGCGCCTGTCGGTCCGACACCCGCCGGTCCGACACCCGCCAGTCCGACACCCGGAGGTACCAAGTGGCGCTGCCTGCTTTCCCGAACCCGGTCAACGAGACCTCGGCGCGGGTCGTCGCCGGGGGTGTCGCCACCATGGCCGCCACCGCGATCGTCGCCGACCAGCCGTGGCTGCTCGCCCCGCTCACCTACGGGTTCGCCGCCCGCGTGCTCGCCGGGCCGACGTTCAGCCCCCTCGGCCAGCTCGCCACCCGGGTGGTCACCCCGAGGATCCCGGTGCGCCACCGTCTCAGCCCCGGACCGCCCAAGCGCCTCGCCCAGGGGATCGGTCTCGGGCTGACCGCCGCGGCGTCCGCGCTGGTGCTCACCGGGCGACGGCGGGGTGCCTACCGGCTGCTCGGGGTGCTGGTCGCGGCCGCCGGCGCGGAGGCCGGCCTCGGGTTCTGCGCCGGCTGCAAGCTGTTCGCTCTCGCGATGCGGGCCGGGCTCGTGCCCGAGACCGTCTGCGAGGAGTGCAACGACATCTGGGCCCGCCCGCGCTCCGCTCGTGCCGCTCGGAGCACCGACGGGACCTCGAGGCCCGCCGCCGGGCTGGCAACCACCTGAACCGGGACCCCGGCGGTCCCGGTCAGCGTCCGCTCATCGACACGTCGGCGATGGCGAGGCTGACGCCGGCGGCCATCGCCGGGAGGCGCTCGAGGTCTGCTCCGACGTGGACTATCCCGAGGAGCATCCGCTGGAGGGTGGAGGCGATGTTGACCTCCCGGACCGGCTCGCAGGGCACGCCGCCCTTGATGAGCAGGCCCTCGGCGCCGACCGAGAAGTCGCCGCTCACCGGGTTGACCCCAGAGTGCAGCCCGGACACCGACTGCACGAGCAGACCGTCGCCGACCGCGGCGTAGAGCTCTTCGCGGCTGAGCGGCCCGGGGACGGGGGCGAGGGCCCGGGTCCCGGCGTGCGGCCCGCTCTTGTAGCCGGCCCGGACCGCCGATCCGGTCGAGGAGGTACCGGCCCGCCGGGCGGAGTAGGTGTCGTAGACGAACTGTCGGAGCACCCCGGCGCCGACCAGCACGTTGCGGCGGGTGGCGAGCCCCTCGGCGTCGTAGACGGCCGCACCGAAGGCTTCGGGGTCGGTCGGGTCGTCCACCAGCGTGAGGACCTCGGAGGCGACCGGCTCGCCGAGACGGTCGGCGAACAGCGAGCGGCCCTTGGCCACCGCGTCACCGTCTAGGGTGCCGGCGACGATCGCCAGGAGCGAAGCGGTGACGAGCGGCTCGAGGACCACCGTCAGGTGACGGCTCGACGGTTTGGTCGCGCCGAGCAGACGGGTGGCGCGGCCGACCGCGTCGGCTGCGGCGCCGGCGACGTCGACCTCCGAGGGGCTGCGACCCACCGACCACCCGTAACCGGTCTGGGTCTGGTCGCCGTCACCGGCGGCGACGTAGGTCGACACCGAGCACACGGTGCGCCGCCCGCTGGCGGACATCCCAGTCGAGCTCGCGACCGCGGTCTCGAACGCCGAGTCCCCCCAGCCGGCGGACTGCACCTGGCGGATACGGGGATCGGCGGCACGCACCATCGCCTCCAGCTCGATCGCTCTCGCCACCTTCTCGCCGGTCGGGTAGGAGACGAGGTCGTCGCGCCACAAGTCGAGCCCCGCAGGGGCGACCCCGTCGGGGGTGGCCAACCCGACCCACTCGTCTGGGGAGGCGAACCCGGCGTTGTCCCGGGCCTCTCCGAGGGTCTCGGCGACGACCTCGGGGTCGAGGGAGCCGGCGTAGGCGAACCCCTGCCGGGAACCGGAGACCACCCGGATCCCGATCCCGGCGGACTCCGCCGACGACAGCGACTCGACCTCCCCGCCGAACACGTCGATGTCGGTGTCGCGCCCGGAGGCGACGAACGCCTCGACCTGCTCGCCGTCGCGGGCCCATCCCGCCACCCGGGTCGCGAGCTCCAGCAGCTCGCTCACCTCGCGGTCCCCCCGACGGTCAGCGCCGAGACCCGCAGGGTGGGTTGGCCGGTGCCGACCGGCACACCCTGACCCTGCTTGCCGCAGGTGCCTGGTGACCCCATCGCGAAGTCGTCGCCGACCGCGTCGATCAGCCGGAGGATCTCGGGGCCGTTGCCGATCAGGTTGGTGTCGCGCAGCGGCTCGGTGATCTGCCCGTCCTCGATCAGGTACGCCTCGGTCGCCCCGAAAGTGAAGTCGCCGGTGGCGGTGTTGACCTGGCCGCCGCCGAGCTGGGCGACGAAGACCCCGTGGGCGGTCTGGCGCACGATCTCCTCGGGGTCGTCGGTGCCGCCCACGAGGAACGTGTTGGTCATCCGGACCATCGGCAGGTGCTGGTAGGTCTCCCTCCGGCCGTTGCCGGAGCTCTCCCGGCCCTCCTTGCGGGCCCGCAGCAGGTCCCACATGTAGTCGGTGAGCACCCCGTGGTCGATGAGCACGTTGCGCGCCCCTGGGTGACCCTCGTCGTCGACCGCGAAAGCACCCCACTCCCGGCCCATCGTCGCGTCGTCGACCAGGGTGACGAGGGGGCTGGCGACCTGCTCACCGACCCGGTGGGCGAAGACCGACAGGTCCTTGAGGATGTGGTCGGCCTCCAGGCCGTGACCGCAGGCCTCGTGGAACAGGATCCCGCCGCTGCCCTGCTCGATGACCACCGGCAGGGTCCCGGAGGGGGCCGGGCGGGCGGCGAGCTTGGCGACCGCCCGGGTCGCTGCCCGCCGGGCGATGTCCTCCACGTCGTGGGTGTCGAACAGCTCGAAGCCGACCGTCGCCCCGATCGTCTCCCGGCCGGTCTGCAGTCCCGTGTCTCCCTCGGCGACACACGACACCCCGAAGCGGGTGCGGACCTGGTCGTCGGTGGCGAGCACCCCGTCGCTGTTGGCGACGAGGATCCGCCGGCGGTTGTCGCCGTAGGTCGCGCTCACCTGGCGGATGGCCGACCCGGCGGCGCGGGCCGCCTCGTCGGCCCGGCGCAACAGGGCGACCTTGACGTCCTTGGCGACCGTCTCGGGCAGCACCGCCACCCCGCCCGAGCGTGCCGGGGAGGCGCCGAGCGCCACCTCCCGCACCCCGCCGCCCCCGCGATGGGCGGCGGCCGCGGCAGCGGCGGCCGCCGCGAGCAACCCCGTCTCGGAGAGGTCGGCGGTATGGGCGAAACCGGTCGTCTCCCCCGAGACGACCCGGATCCCCGCGCCCCGCTCCCGACCCGAGGCGAGCTGCTCGACCCGACCGTCCTCCAAGCTGGCCGCGGTGCCCCGGCGGTCCTCGGCGAAGACCTCGGCGAAATCACCTCCTGTACGCAGGGCCGCCCCGAGGACCCGCTCGATCACGTCGACTTCGATCACCGGTGTGCTCCCGTCTGCTCGGCTGGTCCGCCACTGGAACCAACCGAGGCTACCCGCCTACCGTAGGCTCCGTGCCGGTGAAGCAGGCGATGACGGGTACCGCTGAGCTGCTCGTGGCCTGGGAGGACACGGCCGCGGCGTTCCGCTCCGGTGACGTCCCGGTGCTCGCCACGCCCCGGATCGTCGCCCTCTGCGAGGAGGCCACCGCGCAGGCCCTGGCCGGCACGCTCGGCGAGGGCAAGACCTCGGTCGGCACCCGGGTCGAGCTCACCCACCTGGCCGCGGTCGGGATCGGCTCCAGCGTGCGTGCGGTCGCCGGCCTGGAGCGCACCGAGGGACGCCGACTGGTGTTCTCGGTGTCGGTGAGCGACGTCTGCGGCCTGGTCGCGGTCGGCAAGGTCACCCGGGTGGTCGTCGACCGGGACCATTTCTTGAGCAAGGCCCGGTAGCCGCGCTTGGCTGGGCCGTACCGGACAGTCGACTTGAACGCCGACCTCGGGGAGGGGTTCGGACCCTGGCGGCTCACCGACGACGACGCCCTGCTGGAGGTGGTGACGAGCGCCAACGTCGCCTGCGGCTTCCACGCCGGCGACCCGGTGATCATGGCCCGGGTGACGCGCCGGGCGACCGAGCGGGGCGTGCGGATCGGGGCGCAGGTGAGCTACCGGGACCTCGCCGGGTTCGGTCGGCGGGCGATGGATGTCGAACCGGTCGCATTGCGCGACGACGTGTTGTACCAGTTCGGCGCGCTGCAGGCGATGGCCGAGGTGGCCGGCGGGGCCGTGTCGTACCTGAAACCCCACGGGGCGCTCTACAACCGGGTGGTCTGGGACGAGCGTCAGGCGGGGGCGGTCGCCGAGGCGGTCGCCGCGATCCGCCCCGGCATGGCGGTCCTCACCCTCCCGGGCGGTGCCTTCGCCCGGGCGGCCGCGGCGGCCGGCCTGCGGGTCGTTGCGGAGGCCTACCCCGATCGCGGCTACCGCTCCGATGGGACCCTCGTGGCCCGCTCCGAGCCGGGAGCACTGGTCGTCGGGGCCCGGGCGATAGCCGCACGCGCCGCCCGGATGGTCCTCGACGGGTTGGTCAGCAGCGTGGGAGGGACCGACGTCGCGGTCCGCCCCCAGTCGCTCTGCCTGCACGGCGACTCCCCGGGGGCGGCTGACGCGGCGGCAGCGGTGCGCTGCGCGCTGGAGGAGGCCGGCGTGACCCTCCGGCCCTTCGCTTGACCGCCCGGCTCGGCCCGGGGGCCCCCGGACCGAGCGCGACCGCCGGCCCGGTCCGGACCGTGGGGCGCGCCGGGGTCCTCCTCGAGGTCACCGACCCGCCGGCGGTCGCCGCCGACACCCGCCGGGTCGCCGCCGGCTGCGGGGCGAACCTCCTCGAGGTGGTCCCCGGAGCGGCGAGCGTGCTGATCCTCGCCGCCGGCACCGCCGACCTCGACCTGCTCCGCCCCCACATCGGCGAGCTGCTCGCCGGGACCGGGGCCGGGACCGCCGGCGGCGGGAGCGAAGACAGCGATGCCGGTGAGACGCTCGTGATCCCGGTCCGCTACGACGGGGCGGACCTGGCTGCGGTCGGCGCGGAGACCGGCCTCGGCGCGGACGGGGTCGTCGCCGCCCATTGCGGCGCCACCTACCGAGGGTGCTTCAGCGGTTTCGCTCCCGGTTTCTGCTACCTGGAGGGCTTGTCCGAAGCGCTCCGGGTGCCCCGCCTGGCCGAGCCCCGCCCGGTCGTGCCTGCCGGTTCGGTGGCCGTCGCGGACCGCTACAGCGCGCTGTACCCACGGGCCACCCCCGGGGGCTGGCGGCTCCTCGGGCGCACCGACGCCCGCCTCTGGGACTCCAGGCGGGACCCGCCGGCGCTGGTCCGCCCCGGGACGATCGTGCGTTTCTCGGCGCTCGGCTGACTCCGCCCGAGGCGATGGGCCCGAGCCCGGAGAGCGGTGGTTGGCTGCTGGTGGGAGCGAGCGGGCCGCTCGCCACGGTCCAGGACCTCGGCCGACCGGGCCACGCCCACGAGGGTGTCCCCCCGTCGGGGGCGGCCGATCCCCGCAGCCACCGTCTCGCCAACCGCCTGGTCGGCAACCCCCCCGGGGCCGCCACCATCGAGGTCACCCTCGGGGGTCTCTCGGTGCTCCTCGGGGGTGCCGGAGCGCCACGAACGGTCGCTGTGGCCGGCGCCGCCGCCCCGATGACCGTCGGGGGCCGACCCGCCGCCCTCTACGCACCGGTCGCGCTCCGCCCCGGCGAGGAGGTGGTCCTCGGCACCCCCGAACGGGGGCTGCGCAGCTACCTGGCGGTCGCTGGCGGGATCACGGTGCCCGCCGAGCTCGGGAGCCGCAGCACCGACCTGTTGAGCGGTCTCGGCCCCCCGCCACTGCGCGCCGGCGGGCGGATCCCTCTCGGCCCGCCACCGGCCGGCGCCGGCGCCCCACCCGGGAGCGACGTCGCGGCCGCCGGCTCCGGTACGCCCGCAGGGCCCGGACGTGTCGGGATCGTGCCGGGACCCCGGGCGGATCGTCTCCCCCCCGGCGGCTGGGAGACGCTCACCGGCGTCACCTGGACGGTCACCGCTGCGAGCAACCGGGTCGGTCTGCGCCTCTCGGGACCCCGCCTGCCGACCGCGCCCGGTGAGCTCGCCCCCGAAGGTCTCTGCACCGGGGCGATCCAGGTCCCGCCCGGCGGCCAGCCGGTCGTGTTCCTGGCCGACCACCCGGTGACCGGCGGCTATCCCGTCGTCGGGGTCGTCGGCGGCGACGCCGACCTGGCCACCCTCGCCCAGCTCCGCCCGGGTGACCGTCTCGAGCTGGTCCGCCCGGTCATTGCGTGAAGCGTCGCGACCTCGTTTACCCTCGGTTCCAGTCATGGGCTCGTTGTCGCAGGTCGCCACGCCACCGGCGCTGACCGAGATCGCCTCCCGGGTCGAAGCCGCGATCACCGCCGGCCTCGACGCCGACGCCGGGCGCTGGAGCGCGCTCGACCCCGACCTGGCAGCACCGCTCGCGTCGCTTCGCTCCCTGGTGCTAGCCGGAGGCAAACGTCTCCGGCCGGCGTTCTGCTACTGGGGGTTCGTCGGCTCGGGGGGCTCCCCCGAGGACCGGACGGCGATCGACGCCGGCGCCGCGCTCGAGTTGCTGCACACCTTCGCCCTGATCCACGACGACGTGATGGACGGATCGGCGATGCGTCACGGCACCGAGACGGTCCACGTCGAGCACGCCAAGCGCCACGCCCGGGCCGGCTGGTGGGGCGACCCGGACCGTTTCGGGGCGGGGGTGGCGATCCTCGCCGGCGACCTCGCCTTCGTCTACAGCGACCGGTTCCTCACCGGCGCGCCACCTGCGGCCCGGGCGGTCTTCGACGAGCTGCGCCTGGAGGTCAACGTCGGCCAGTACCTGGACCTGCTCGGCACCGCCCGGCGCAGCGCCGACCCGGCCCTCGCCCGGCGGATCTGCCAGTACAAGTCCGGCAAGTACACGATCGAACGCCCGCTGCACCTCGGTGCAGCCCTCGCGGCCCCGGACCGCTTCGAGCAGGTTGCCGACGACCTGTCGGCCTTCGGGATGCCGCTCGGGGAGGCCTTCCAGCTCAAGGACGACCTGCTCGGAGTGTTCGGCGACGCCACCGTGACCGGCAAACCGGTAGGGGAGGACCTCCGGGAGGGCAAGCCGACCCTGCTGCACGCCTTGGCCCGGGAGGCGGCCTCCGGCGCCGACCTCGACCTGCTCGACTGCCGTTTCGGGGCCCCCGACCTGACCCCCGACGAGGTCGCCGACCTGCAGGAGGTCTTCGAGCGCACCTCGGCGCGCGCCCGGGTCGAGCAGATGGTCGACCGATTGGTCGACGACGCCGTCGCCGCCGCCGCCAGCCTGCCGCTCACCCCGCCCGCCTGCGCTGCGCTGGTCGAGCTCGCCCGGTTCGTCTCCGGTCGGGACCACTGAGGGGACCTGGGTGCGGGTCGTGGTCGTCGGGGCCGGCCTCGGGGGTCTCTCCGCCGCCTGCCACCTCGCCGGCAGGGGTCATGAGGTCACCGTCTGCGAACGCGGGGACATCCCGGGGGGACGGGCCGGCCAGTGGGTCTCGGCCGGCTACCGGATCGACACCGGGCCGAGCGTTCTCACCATGCCCGGCCTGCTCGCCGACACCTTCGCCGCGGCCGGCGCCGACATCGCCGACCACCTGAGGCTCTCGGCGCTCGACCCGATGTACCGGGCGTGGTGGGCCGACGCCGAGGCGATCTCGGTGCGCCCCGGGCGGGAGGCGATGACCGAGGAGATCCGGCAGCGCTGCGGACCGGCCGACGCCGCGGCGTTCGGGCGTTTCGTCGACTGGCTCGGCCGGCTGTACCGGGTGGAGCAACCGCATTTCGTCGAACGCAACTACGACCGGGTGACCGACCTCGTCAGGCCTGCGCGTCCGGCGCTCGCGCTGGCCCGGCTCGGGGCGTGGCGCAAGATGGCAGCGGTCGTCGACAGCTACTTCACCGATCCCCGGCTCCGTCAGCTGTTCAGCTTCCAGGCGCTCTACGCCGGGCTCTCACCCTTCGACGCCCTGGCGATCTACTGCGTGATCACCTACATGGACACCGTCGAGGGGGTGTGGTTCCCCGAGGGCGGCATCCACTCGGTCGCCCGGGGTCTCGCCGACGCCGCCACCGAGGCGGGTGCCGAGATCCGCTACAACGCCCCGGTCGCCCGGATCGTGCGCCGGCTCGGCTCGTCGGGACCGGTGACCGGGGTCCGCCTCGCCGACGGCGAGCTGCTCGGCGCCGACGCGGTGGTCGCCAACCCCGACGTGGCGGCCCTCTACCGGGAGCTGGTCCCCTCTGCGCGGGTGCCGAGAGCCGCCCGTCGCGGCGAGTACTCCCCGAGCGCGACGTTGTGGCTGGCGGGAGTGCGCGGCTCCCTGCCGGAGGGTGCCGGCCACCACAACATCCACTTCGGCGGGGACTGGAAGGGATCGTTCGACGCCCTGCTGCGCACCGGCACCCGCCAACCGGACCCCGCGATCCTCGTGTGCTCCCCGAGCATCACCGACGCCTCACTCGCTCCTCCCGGCGGCCAGGTGATCTACGCCCTGGAGCCGGTCCCCAACCTCGACGGGCGGATCGACTGGGCGAGCGAGCGGGGACGCTCCAGGGACTCGCTGGTCGCCCGCCTGGCCGGCGCCGGCTACCCGGTCTCGGACGCGCAGGTCGTGACCGAGCGTTTCGTCGACCCGCTCGACTGGGAGGCGCAGGGCATGGAGCGGGGCACACCTTTCGCCCTGTCGCACCGTTTCTTCCAGACCGGCCCATGGCGGCCGGCGAACCGGGACCGGCGGGTGCCGGGACTGGTCCTGGTCGGCTCGGGGACCGTCCCGGGGGTGTCGGTGCCGATGGTTCTCGTCTCGGGACGCCTGGCCGCCGACCGGGTCGACGAGATCGCCGCCGGCCGGTGACCACCCTGGAGGAGAGCTACCGGCGCTGCCGGGAGCTGAACCGGCGCTCCGGTACCACCTACTACGCGGCGACCTGGCTGCTGCCTGGCGTCAAACGCCATCACGTCCACGCCCTCTACGGGTTCTGCCGTCACGCCGACGACATCGTCGACGACCTCGGCCCGGCACCTGCGGAGGTGAGGGGCAAGGCCCTAGCCGATCTCGCCGACCGCTTCTTCGAGGACCTCGCCGCCGGTCGCAGCGACGACCCGGTGCTCAAAGCGGTGGTCCACACCGTCCGGGCCTTCGACATCGACCCGGACTGCTTCAGACGGTTCCTGCGCTCGATGACCATGGACCTCTCGGTCGCCACCTACCGCAGCTTCGATGACCTCCTCGACTACATGGACGGCTCGGCGGCGGTCATCGGCGAGCTGATGCTCCCGATCCTCGAACCGTCGTCGCCCGGAGCGCTCGGGCCGGCCCGGGACCTCGGGATCGCCTTCCAGCTCACCAACTTCTGGCGCGACGTCGGCGAGGACCTGGACCGGGGACGGGTGTACCTACCCCAGGAGGACATCGAGCGTTTCGGGGCCCGGCATGCGCTCGAGGCGAGGCGGGTCACCCCCGAGTGGGCGGAGCTGATGCGCTTCGAGATCGGACGCACCCGGGCCTACTACAGCTCCGCCGACCGGGGGATCCCGCTGCTGCCGGCGGTCTCCGCCCGTTGCATCGCCGGCGCCCGCTCGCTCTACTCGGGGATCCTCGACCGGATCGAGACCGCCGGCTACGACGTCCTCGGCCGGCGGGTGCGGGTGCCCGCCTGGCGAAAGGCGGCGGTCGCCGCCCGGGTGCTGCGACCGGGGACGCCGGGCTAGGCACGGGACCGCCGGCGCCGCTCGGGACCGCCGGCGCCGCCCGGGGTGCCACTCAG